>JBOHKJ010000468.1:0-5992 GCA_050728975.1 Kiloniellales bacterium
ATCCTTCGCCGCGCTCAGGATGACGAAGCGGAAGAGGGGGCGGGTTTCTAAACCCGCCCCTACGGTGTCGGGAGGACGAGTCGCGCCGTGGCCGAGGCCCTGCTCAACGTCAAGAACATCGAGGTCATCTACGACCACGTCATCCTGGTATTGAAGGGCGTCTCGCTGGAGGTGCCGAAGGGCGGAATCGTTGCGCTGCTCGGCGCCAACGGCGCTGGCAAGACCACCACCTTGAAGGCCGTTTCCAACCTCCTGCGCGCCGAGCGCGGCGAGGTCACCAAGGGCACGATCCAGCTGGAGGGCAAGCGGGTCGACCGCCTGACGCCCAACGAGCTGGTGAAACGCGGCGTCATCCAGGTCATGGAGGGACGCCACTGCTTCGAGCACCTGACGGTCGAGGAGAATCTCCTGACCGGTGCCTACACCCGCAAGGACGGCCGTGCGGCGATCGAGCAGGACGTGGAGATGGTCTACGGCTACTTCCCGCGCCTGAAGGAGCGGCGCCGGTCCCAAGCCGGTTACACCTCGGGCGGCGAACAGCAGATGTGCGCGATCGGCCGGGCGCTGATGAGCCGTCCCAAGATGATCCTGCTCGACGAGCCCTCGATGGGCCTCGCTCCGCAGCTGGTCGAAGGCATTTTCGAGACGGTGAAGCGGCTCAACGAGGAGGAGGAAGTCACCTTCCTGCTCGCCGAGCAGAACACCAACATGGCGCTCAAATACGCGACTTACGGCTACATCCTCGAGAACGGTCGCGTGGTCCTGGACGGCCAAGCGAGCAAGCTGTCCGAGAACGAGGACGTGAAGGAATTCTATCTCGGTCTCTCGGCGAGCGGACGGCGCAGCTACCGCGACGTTAAACACTACAAGCGCCGCAAGCGCTGGCTCGCCTGACGTAGGTCCGCGCGTGGAGCGCGAGGGATGAGCAGCCAAGACTTCTACGATCGTTACGAGACCCAGGACGCGGAGGCGCGCGAAGCGGCGCTGCTGGCCGCTCTACCGAAGCAGATCGCGACCGCCCAGAAGAAGGCACCCTTCTACGCGAAGGCATTGGCCGAAGTCGACGCACGGGCGGTCACCAGCCGCGCCGCGCTCGCCCAACTGCCGGTCACCCGCAAGAGCGCGCTGGTCGAACTGCAACGCAGCGAGCCGCCGCTCGGCGGTCTCGCCGCTGTCGCCGAAAGTGCGATTCTCCGCTTCTATGGCTCGCCGGGGCCGATCTACGAGTTCGAAACCGGGCGCGCCGACTTCTGGCGCATGGCGCGCGCGCTCTTCGCCGCTGGATTCCGCAAAGGCGAGCGGCTGCACAACTGCTTCGCCTATCACCTGACGCCGGGCGGCTGGATGCTGGACTCCGGCGCGCGCGCACTCGGCTGCAGCGTCGTGCCGGGTGGCGTCGGCAACAGCGAGCAGCAGGTCGAGGCCATTGCGCAGCTGAGACCGAACGGCTACAGCGGCACGCCTGATTTCCTCAAGGTGCTGCTCGACAAGGCGATGGAGCTGCGGCGCGACATCTCCAGCTTGAAGAAAGCCCTGGTGTCGGGCGCCGCCTTGCCCGCCAGCTTGCGAAGCGAGCTGGAGGCGCGCGGCGTCAAGACGCGGCAGTGTTACGCCACGGCCGATCTCGGACTGATCGCCTACGAATCCGACGCGGCGGACGGCATGATCGTCGCCGAGGAAATCCTGGTCGAAATCCTGCGTCCCGGCACCGGTGACCCGATTCCGGAACGCGAGGTCGGCGAGGTGGTCGTTACTTCGCTCAATCCCGACTATCCCTTAATACGCTTCGCCACCGGCGATCTCTCCGCCGTGCTGCCCGGCCAGAGCTCCTGCGGGCGCAGCAACCTCCGCCTCAAGGGCTGGATGGGTCGCGCCGATCAGACCGCCAAGGTAAAGGGCATGTTCGTTCATCCCGGCCAGGTGGCCGCCGCCGTGAAACGTCACCCGGAAGTCAAACGCGCGCGGCTGGTGGTCGAGCGCGTGGGCGAGAGCGACGTGATGACGCTCCACTGCGAGGTCGCCGGCGGCGATCCTGCGCTCGAAGCGGCAATCGCCAAGAGCCTGCAGGAAGCCTGCAAGGTGAAGGGCGCCGTGGCGCTCGTCGCACCGGGAAGTCTCGCCAACGATGGCAAAGTCATCGAGGACCGCCGGCCGACGGGCTGACCGTTACCGACCTGTCACAAGTCATTCTCGATGCAATCGTTTGCGGGCGACAGCGGCGTTTATTAATCAAATTTCCGCCGCATTTGGGACTAAGTCGAACCACAATCTGTTTCTAGTTCTAGAGGAACGGAGATTCCCCTCTCTGTCCTGGGGCTACCAGCCGGCCCCCTCCAGATAGCCCCCCAATGGCTGGATACTAAGGCGGCTGCCGGCCCCCGATCCCGGCAGCCGCCATTTCCTTGTCCGGGGCCACCAAAGCCGAAGACAGCGCACGCCCGGCAGCGCAGCCGCTTGGGCCGGCGCTTGGTCACCGGCGCGAGCTTCTGCTATACCGCCGGCCAGCCGCCGCGCCGGGAAAGCCCCTTTCGCATGAGCCGCTCTTGCCCGTGAACCTGTTCGAGGGTCGTGAACTGCTCTGCGTCCGCGGCGAGCGGGCAGTCTTCGGCGGTCTCGATTTCGCGCTCAACGCCGGCGGCGCGTTGCTGCTGACCGGCCGCAACGGCAGCGGCAAGTCGAGCCTGTTGCGGCTCATGGCCGGGCTGCTGAAGCCGGCCGGCGGCAGTGTCAGCTGGGACGGGAAGGCGATCGGCGAGGACCCCGAGCGCTTCCGCGCCGAGCTGCGCTATCTCGGTCATCTCGACGCGGTGAAGCCGGCGCTGTCGGTCGCCGAAAACCTCGCCGCCTTCGCCGGCCTGCGCGGCCTCGGCGCGGCCGCGGTCGAAGCGGCGCTCGATCGCCTTGGCCTTGCCCCGCTGGAAGCGCTTCCGGCGCGCCTGCTCTCGGCCGGCCAGAAACGCCGCCTGGCGTTGGCGCGTCTGTTGCTCGGCGAGAGCCGCCTGTGGCTGCTCGACGAGCCCACGGTCGGGCTCGACAGCGGTGCGATCGAGAGACTGGAAAGCATCGTCGTGGAGCAACGCGCGCTGGGCGGAGCCGTCGTGGTGGCAACCCATCAGGCGCTGGCGCTTCCCGGGGCGAACGAGATCGCGCTCGACGACTTCGCACTCAAGGCCAAACCGCCGTTCTCGTGGGGCGGGCCGACGTGATCGCCTTCGCCGCCGTTCTGCGCCGCGATCTGCTCCTGGCCTTGCGCCAGCGCGCTGAAATTCTGCTGGCGGTCTTCTTCTTTGTGCTGGCGGCTTCGATCTTTCCCTTTGCGGTGGGGCCGGAGCCGAACCTCCTGGCGCGTATCGCCCCCGGCGTGATCTGGGTCATGGCCCTACTCGCCATGCTGCTGAGCCTGGAGCGGCTGTTCCTCGCCGACTACGAAGACGGAAGCCTGGAGCAATTGGTGCTGGCGCCGCTGCCGATCGAGCTGCTGCTGCTGGCTAAGGTGCTGGCCCACTGGCTAACCAGCGGCCTGCCGCTGGTGGCGGCGGCGCCCTTGATCGCGCTGTTCTATGGCCTGCCGGCGGAGCTTCTCCCGCTGCTGCTCGCCACGCTGGCGCTGGGAACCGCGTTTCTCAGCCTGATGGGAGCGGTCGGCGCCACGCTCACGCTGGGTGCCCGACGGGGCGGGGTACTGATCCCGCTGCTGGTGCTGCCGCTGGCGATTCCGGCGCTGATCTTCGGGGTTGCGGCGCTCGACGCCGCGCTCGCCGGCCTAAGCCCTCGCCCTCACCTGTCGATTTTAGCGGCCCTCGCGCTCGGCGCCCTGGTGGTGGCGCCGCTCGCCGGTGCTGCGGCCTTGCGGCAGGCCCTCGAATGACTAGCCTAGAAAGACTAGCCTAGCCCCAGAGAGCGGCCGCCAGGGCGCCCGCTCTGCGTCGCCAGCCGCCTAAAACTAAAGGCCCTCGATGCACCGCTTCGCCAATCCCGGCCGCTTCCTGCGCTTGTCGCGTGCGCTTCTGCCCTGGACCGCCGGTGGCGCCGTAGTTCTGCTGGCGACCGGGCTTTACACGGCGCTCTTCGTAGCGCCCGCCGACTATCAGCAGGGCGAAAGCGTGCGCATCATGTATGTCCACGTGCCGTCAGCCTACATGGCGCTGCTCATCTATACGGTGATAGCAGCGGCCAGCGCCTCGGCGCTGATCTGGCGCCATCCGCTTGCCGATCTCGTCGCCAAGGCCTCCTCGCCGGTCGGCGCCGCCTTCACTTTCCTGGCACTGGCGACCGGCTCGCTGTGGGGCAAGCCGATGTGGGGCGCCTGGTGGGTGTGGGATGCGCGCCTGACCTCGGTGCTGATCCTGTTCTTTCTGTACCTCGGACACATGGCGCTGCTCGGCGCCTTCGAGGATCCGCAGCGCGGACGGCGCGCTGCCGCGGTGCTGGCGCTGGTCGGCTTCGTCAACGTGCCGATCATCAAGTTCTCGGTCGACTGGTGGAACACGCTGCACCAGCCGGCGAGCCTGCTGCGCCTCGACGGACCGACGATTCATCCCTCGATGCTGTGGCCGCTGGTCTTCATGGCGCTCGGCTTCATGCTCTACTACCTCTGCCTGCTGCTGCTGCGCGTCAGGACCGAGCTGCTGGCGGCGCGTCTGCGCGCGCTGGCGCAGGTCCGCGCGGAAGCGGCCTAGGGAAGGGCGCGGCAAATGTGGGAGTACCTGGCAATGGGCGGCTATGCCGCGTTCGTGTGGCCGGCCTTCGCGCTCACCGCACTGGTGATGATCGGCCTGTTGGTCGAGAGCCTGTCGGCGCTGAAGGCGCACCAAACAGAGTTGGCGCGCCTCGAAGGCGACCGCCCGCGAGAGCGGCGGCGCCCAGGGAAGGATCGACCAGCGTGACCCGCAAGCGCCGCCGTCTCTATCTGCTCCTGTCCGGCATGGCCGTGCTGGCGCTCGCCGCCGGCTTGGTGCTGACGGCCTTTCAGGATAGCTTGGTATTCTTCGTCAGCCCCAGCGACCTCAAGGCCGGCAAGGCGCCCGCGGGCCGCTCGCTGCGGCTCGGCGGCCTGGTCGAGCCTGGCTCGGTGGCACGTCTTGCCGACGGCGTTTCGGTCACCTTCCGTGTTACCGACAACGCGGAGGCGGTGCCGGTGCGCTACAGCGGCATCCTGCCCGACCTGTTCCGCGAAGGGCAGGGCGTGGTGGTCGAAGGGCGTATGAACGCCGACGGCAGCTTCGCCGCCGACGAGGTGCTGGCCAAACACGACGAGACTTACATGCCGCGCGAGGTGGTCGAGGCGTTGAAGCAGAGCGGCGAATGGCGCGGCGCCGGTCAGGAGGCCAAGCCATGATCGCCGAGCTGGGGCATTTCGCGCTGACGCTGGCGCTGATCGTGGCCTTGCTGCAGGCCAGCCTGCCGCTCTGGGGTGCGGCGCGCGGAGACGAGCGGCTGATGGCGCTCGCGCGACCCGCAGCGCTGGCGCAGCTGCTGCTGATCGCCATCGCCTTCGGAGCGCTCACCCACGCCTACGTCGTCTCCGATTTCTCGCTCTTGAACGTGTACCAGAACTCCCACACCGCCAAGCCGCTGCTCTACAAGATCACCGGCGTGTGGGGAAACCACGAAGGCTCGATGCTGCTGTGGGTGCTGATCCTCGCCCTCTTCGGCGCCGCGGTGGCCGCCTTCGGCAACAACCTCCCGGACACGCTGCGCGCGCGCGTGCTGGCGATCCAGGCCTGGATCGCCAGTGGCTTTCTTGCCTTCTCGCTCTTTACTTCGAACCCGTTTGTCCGGGTGTTCCCCACGCCGGCGAACGGCCAGGACCTGAACCCGTTGCTCCAGGACCCAGGCCTCGCCTTCCATCCGCCGATGCTCTACCTCGGCTATGTCGGCTTCTCGATGGCCTTCTCCTTCGCCATAGCCGCGCTCATTCTCGGCCGCGTGGATTCGGCCTGGGCGCGCTGGGTTCGCCCGTGGACGCTGGCCGCCTGGTCCTTCCTCACCC
>JBOHKJ010000469.1:0-9876 GCA_050728975.1 Kiloniellales bacterium
CGCGGGAGGGGTCCGGTCGTTTTCTGCCCGGTCGAGCGATTTTTACGAGATTTCCGCGGCTTGCACGATTATCGTTTGGTAAAGGTCTGCGGTGTTGAATCGAGTCGGGCCTGAACCGACCCGGGAAGCAGCCCTTGCTCTACTATCTGAACGAGATGTCGCGCCTCTCCATGGCCCCCGCTCGGGCCATGAGCGATGGCCTGCGGCTGGTCTTGAACAATCCCTTCAATCCGCTGTCGGCGACGCCGATGGCGCGCCACATCGCCTCGGCGGCGGAGATCTTCGAGCATCTGACCCGCAGCTACGGCAAGCCCGAGTGGAACCTCGCGACCACCGCCATCGACGGCCGCGCAGTGGCGATCGAGGAAGAGGTGGTCATCAAGCGCACCTACTGCGAGCTGCGCCACTTCAAGCGCGCCGTCGAGCGCAAGGACCCCAAGCTGCTGATCGTGGCGCCGCTGTCGGGCCACTACGCGACGCTGCTGCGTGGCACGGTCGAGACCCTGCTGCCCGACCACGAGGTCTACGTCACCGACTGGCTGGACTGCCGGATGATTCCGGTGGTGCAGGACCGCTTCAACCTCAACGACTACATCGACTACCTGATCGACTTCCTGCACCTGCTGGGCCCCAACACGCACGTGCTGGCGGTTTGTCAGCCGGCGGTGCCGGCGCTGGCCGCGGTCTCGGTCATGTCGGGCTGGGGCGACAACTGCGTGCCGGCCTCGCTGACGATGATCGGCGGGCCGATCGACACCCGCAAGAATCCGACCCAGGTCAACAAGCTGGCCAAGCAACACAGCCTCGAGTGGTTCGAGCAGAACGTCGTCTCGGTGGTGCCGCCGCCCTACCCAGGCATGCTCCGCAAGGTCTACCCGGGCTTCCTGCAGCTCACCAACTTCATCGCGATGAACTACGAAGCGCACCTGAAGTCCTACAACGAGCTGTTCGAGCACCTGGTGCAGGGCGACGACGAGGCGGCCGACAGGAAGAAGGCCTTCTACGAGGAATATCGCGCGGTCATGGACCTGCCGGCGGAGTTCTATCTGCAGACCGTCAAGACGGTGTTCCAGGACCACGAGCTGCCGGACGGCAAGATGATCGCCCGCTGGCACCCGGTGCTGCCGGAGTACATCGCCCGCACCGCGCTGTTCTGCATCGAGGGCGAGCGCGACGACATCTGCGGCGTCGGCCAGACCAAGGCGGCGCTGGAGATCACCCCCAACTTGCCCGACGCGATGAAGCAGTACCACCTGCAGCTCGGCGTCGGCCACTACGGCGTCTTCAACGGCGGCAAGTTCCGCCATGACGTGGCGCCGCGCATCAAGGCCTTCATCCGCAGCCACGATCAGGAGCGCGGCAGCGGGCCGGGCGCGTTCGCCGGCTGGCGCGGCAAGGAGCGCCGCAACGGCAAGGCCAACGCCAAGGGCGAGCGCTGAGCCGAGCGCCGGCGCACACGCGCTCCCGGACGAGCGCTCTCTCCTACTCCACCGCCGGCTTTCGGCCGCGCAGCTTCTTGAGCGCGCCGCGCCGCGTCTTGCTTTCGAGGCGACGTTTCCTGGCGCCGAGGCTCGGGCGGGTGGCGCGGCGCTTGACTGGCGCGACCGAGGCTTTCCGCAGCAACTCGACGAGGCGCGCGATCGCGTCCTCGCGGTTCTGCTCCTGGCTGCGGAAGCGCGCGGCGGTGATCACGATCTCGCCCTCGCGGGTCAAGCGCCGGCCGGCGAGCCGCGCCGCCCGGGCCTTGACCGCGGCCGGCAGCGAGGGCGAGCGCCGAAGATCGAAACGCAGCTGCACCGCGCTCGCGACCTTGTTGACGTTCTGTCCGCCCGGGCCCGAGGCGCGGATGAAGCTGAGCTCGATTTCCGCTGGATCGAGGGCGACGTTGTCGGCGACGAAGATCATGGGCTGAAGGCTTGAGCCAGCGCCGACCGGTAGGCAACAAGAAAAACCCCCGCGGATGCCGGCCGCGGGGGCTCCCCTGGCTAAACCGGAAGAGTTACGAGCAGCCGCTCACGCACTTGGCGTCGCCGTCGAACTCCATGGTCCGGCCGCTGAGCGGCAGGTAGACCGGCACCTCGACCGCCTTCATGAAGGCCTCGGTCTTGCTGCCGCCCTTGACCTGGCCGTTCTCGGTCGCCGCCTCGTTGGCGTGCGAGGCGATGACGGCATCGGGCTTCACCATCTCGTTGATGACATGGGCCGCCTCGACCGGGCCAGTCGAGAAGATGCCGCCGATGTTCATCACGACGAGGTTGGCCTCATAATAATCGCGCACCACCGACTCTTGTTCCGCGGTCTGCCCGGTGTCGCCGGAGAGATAGACCGACAGTCCGTTGGAGAACTGCAGCACGTAGCCGCCCGGCGGGCCGAGATAGGCGGTCAGGCCATTGTCGGCCAGCGCCTTCGCGTGATCGCCTTCGAGGAAGGCCGGCGAGAGGCCGTTGCTGTGGACCGCCGGCACGCTGGCGACCGAGACACCGCCCTCCTTGCGGAGGCCGCCGAAGCGGATCAGCTGCACCTGATCGGGATCTCCGCCCGCCGTCGCCACCTTCTTCTGGAAGAAGGATGCCATCTCGGCGCCGACGAAGAACTTTGCGTTCTTGCCGACCACGATGTTGACGCTGTTGGAGTTCGGCGTGTCGTCGACGGAGCGGTCGGGGCTGGCGCAGTCCCCGGCGTTGGCGGCGCTGGCGTGGGCATCGCCCAGGTGATCGCCGTGGACGTGACTCAAGAGCACGACATCGATCTCGCCGAGCCGCGGATCTTCCGGCCCGCGCACCGTGCGGCCCGCGTCGTAGAGAATCCGCGTGCCGTCGGGATCCTCGAAGACCAGCGCGCGATCGTTGCGGCAGAACTCGCCGTCGTGGCTGCCCAAGGGCGTGATCTTGACGGTCTGGGCAGGGGCCGGCGACGCGGCCAGCACGGCGATGCCGACGGCGGCCGCCGCCAGCGCAGGCGTAACTCCCTTCATTGCTTCCTCCCGTGTTCTTGCAATTGTCACTTGGCGAACACCGCTGCCCCAAGAAGCATCCGCCCAAATCCCTGCAAGATCGGCCATTGTCCGGCCGCCGGCCGACTGCGCAAGCGAAAATGCGCGAACGAGCGGCCACGGAGGCGCGATTCGTGCGCGATATCGGCCCATTCGGACAGCGATAGCGATTCGAGCGGCATCTGGCCCGCTATGCTTGGCCCTCACCTGCTCGCGTGGTTATACTGCGGAGCATGCTGCGGCCGACCGGGAATCCTCGCGGCGCGGCAGCTGCTCAGCCGATCCAAGGCAAGCGCCGAGATTGAGGATTCGCCGATGAATCGAGGCGACGACGATCTGGTGGGCCGCCAAGGGCCCGGCAACAGGGCGACGCAAGAGCGTGACCGGCAAGCGACGGACGCTGTCAACCAGCGAATCTTCGAGACCTCGCTCGACCTGATCCTGATCGTCGACAGCCGCGGCAATTTCATCCGCGTCAGCCCGAGTTCGGAGCCGATACTCGGCTATCGCCCGGAGGAGCTGGTCGGTCGCAATGCCGTCGATTTCCTCTATCCCGAGGACCTGGAGAATACCCGCCAGGAAATGCGCCTGTCCCGCCGCGGCCAGCAGATGCGCAACTTCGTGAGCCGCTATGTGCACAAGGATGGCCGCATCGTGACGCTGACCTGGACCGGCGTGTGGTCGGAGCCGGAGCGGCAGCACTTCTTCATCGGCCGCGACATGACCGAGCATCTCGCCGCGGAAGAGCGCCTCCGGCGCTCGCAGCGCCTCGAGGCGATCGGCCAGCTCACCGGCGGGATCGCGCACGACTTCAACAATCTGCTGCTGGTCGCGATCGGCAGCCTCGACCTGCTGCAGGAGCGCCTGGCCGACGACCCGAAGGCTGCCAGTCTGGTCGACAACGCACTGACAGCATTGTTCCGCGGCGCCGAGCTGACACGCCAGCTCCTTGCCTTCGCCCGGCGCCAGCCGCTCGATGCCAAGGCGACCGATGTCAACGAGCGCATCTCCGCGATCAACGAGTGGCTGCGCCGGACTCTCGGCGAGGAGATCGAAATCGCGACCGAGCTGGCCCCGGACCTCTGGCCCGCATTGGTCGATCCGACGCAGCTCGAGTCAGCCTTGGTGAATCTCGCCATCAACGCCCGCGACGCCATGCCGGGCGGAGGCCGTCTCATCATTGAGACCGAGAACAGGTCGCTCGACGAGACCTACAGCGGCGAGAATGCGGAGGCAGCGCCCGGCAACTACGTCATGGTCGCGATCTCCGACAACGGTACCGGAATGACGCCGGATGTCCTTGCAAAGGTGTTCGACCCTTTCTTCACGACCAAAGAACCCGGCAAAGGCACCGGCCTGGGGCTCAGCATGGTCTACGGCTTCGCTCGCCAGTCGCGAGGGCACATCAAGGTCTATAGCGAGATTGGGCACGGCACGACAGTGCGGCTCTATCTGCCGCGCAGCGACGCGCTGTCGGTCGGAGCGCCGCCGGCGGCGGCGAGCGATCGTCCGGGCGTCGGCGGCGGGGAGCGCATCCTGGTCGTCGAGGACGATCCGGACGTTCGCCAAGTCGTCGTTTTCCAGCTCCACGATCTCGGCTACCGAGTGATCGAGGCGAGGAGCGGCGAGTCCGCTCTCAAGATCATCGAGCGCGGCGAGGCGGTCGATCTCCTCTTTACCGACCTGATCATGCCGGGCGGCATGAGCGGAACGGACCTCGTTCGCGCCGCGCGTGCGATACGGCCGGGACTGAAGGTCCTGGCGACCTCCGGTTTTGCCCAGGGGTCGATGCACGGCGGCCTGGCCGAGCACGACATCACCAACCTGCTGAGCAAACCTTACCGCAAGGCCGACCTGGCAGCCAAGCTGCGCAAAATCTTCGACGTCGAATCGTAGCGCCCGGCCGGCAACGTACCGTCAGGTCACGATCTGCCAGAAGATGCAGAGCATCGCCGCCCAGCCGATCGCGAAGCAGGCGGTGCGGCCGAAGGGCACATTGCCGACGAAAAGAACGTAATGCGCGACCCGCGCCCAGAAGTAGGCGACCGCCGCCGCCGCGGTCGCTTCGTTGGCGGCTCCCGTCAGCTGCGCGACGATCGCCAAGGCAGCGAAGGGCACCAGGCTCTCGATCGCATTGTAGTGCGCGCGCTTGGCGCGCCTGGCCCAATCCGGCAGCGGCGTGTCGTCGGCACGATAGGTCAGTACCGGGACCAACCCGACATTGGCGATATGAGCGAGGATGTAGGGAAGCCAAAGGATCGCCGTGAAGCCGGCGGTCCAGACCAGCATCGAAAGATCGGTCGTCATCGTCATGACGGTTCGCTCCCAGGGAAAAGGCGCGACTCGGGTGCGCCTCTTGTGACGGTGACACGGAAGCCGAGAGTCGCATACTGCCTGCTGGAGTGAGACCAGCGCAGCAGAGCGTCCTATGCTTGACACGCTGACGCTCTCTCCAGCCTTGGACGCTTGTCATGAACCGATCCGCCCCGCTGCTCGCCATTGCCTCCGCCGCCCTGTTCGGCATCTCCACTCCCTTGGCGAAACTGCTGCTGGGAGCGATCGACCCCTGGCTGCTGGCCGGCCTCTTCTACCTCGGCGCAGGGCTCGGGCTGGCGCTGCTGCGTCTGGCCGGGCGGAGGGGCGGCGCGCGAAGGGAACCGCCGCTTGCCCGCCACGATCTGCCGTGGCTCGGCGCGGCAATCCTGTTCGGCGGCGTCATCGGGCCGATCTTGCTGATGGCGGGCCTCGCCACGACCGAGGCCTCGACCGCCTCGCTGCTGCTGGTTCTCGAAGGCATGGCCACGGCGCTCATCGCTTGGTTCGTGTTCCGCGAGAACTTCGACCTCCGGGTCGCGCTCGGAATGCTGTCGATCGTCGCGGGCGCGGCGCTCCTTGCCTGGCGCGGCGTATTGTCGCTCGACGGCCTGCTAGGACCGCTAGCGATTGTCGGCGCCTGCGCGGCCTGGGGTTTCGACAACAACCTGACCCGCAAGGTTTCGCTCGCCGATCCACTGCAGATCGCGATGATCAAGGGGCTGGCCGCCGGTCCGGCGATCTTGGCATTGGCGTTCCTGGGCGGCGCATCGCTCCCCTCGCTCGACAAGGCCGCATTCGCCCTGCTGGTCGGCTTCCTCGGTTACGGCATCAGCTTGGCGCTGTTCGTGCTGGCGCTGCGTCAGCTGGGGAGCGCGCGCACCAGCGCCTATTTCTCGACCGCACCTTTCTTGGGCGCCACAACGGCGATTCCACTCTTGGGAGAGCAGATCACGGCCCAGCTGCTGGGTGCCGGCGTCTTGATGGCCATCGGCGCCTGGCTGCACCTGACCGAGCGCCATGTCCACGAGCATTTGCACGAAGCCTTGCATCACGATCATCGTCACACCCACGACGAGCACCACCGGCACGAGCACGAACCAGGCGATCCGCCGGGCGAGCCGCACAGCCACCCGCATCGCCATCGGCGGCTCCGCCACGCCCACGCTCACGTTCCCGATAGCCATCACCGCCACGAGCACTGATCGGGCTGGCAGTTAGCTCAATCGATCATCGATTTCTGCGTCAAGTCGCCGGCGCGCCAGAGGTAGAGCGCGAGCAGCGGCTCCGCTCCGGTCCGCAGCGCGTGCGAGGTCCAAGCTGGATGATGAATAGGCGTGCCCGCCGCGCGCGCCTGCCAGCGGTCCCTATCGCCCTTCTGCCATTGGGCCGTCCCGGCGAGCGGAAGATAAAGCTCCTCGGCCTCGTGGCGATGGCGCGGGTAGTGGGACTCCGGCCCCAGCAGCAGGAACCCGCAGGCGAGCCGTGGGGCGGCAATCGGTCCGCGGGCACCGAACAGCTCGCTCCAACCGTAGCGCTCCAGGAACTGCGGGCCGAAGTCGGCGGCGTCATAGCTCTGCTTCCAGGTCAGGCTTGCCGCCTGCTGCACCAGGAGCTCGACCAGCGGGAGGGTCGCGGCGGAGGCGAGCGTTGGCAGATCGGGCAGCCAGCGCAGCACCGAAAGGGAGGCGGGCGACAGGCGACGGCTCCCTTCCAGACAGCTCGGCCAGTCGGAGAGGAAGACCGGCACCGAAGGATGACCGGCGGCCGCAACCACGGCCCGTGCAGCCCGCGCCAGGATAGTCGCCGCTTCCACTGCCCCGCTCGCTGCCGTCACCGCATAGCCTCTTGACCGCCTTTCGGCCGCGACCGAGCATGCGGCGCGCTCGTCGCCTCTGCAAGTTGCGGCGTTGTTGAAAGCTGAGTCCTCCCATGGTCGAGCTCGATCTCTATCTCGCTTTCGTGCTGGCGACGGCGCTGCTGATCGCCGTGCCGGGGCCCAACGTCACGCTGATCGTCGCTACCAGCCTCAGCCACGGGGCGCGATGCGCGATGGCGACCGTGATCGGCACCCAGGTGGCGCAAGCGGTGCAGCTGCTGGCGGTGGCGCTCGGCCTCGCCGTCCTGCTGCATCATCTGGCCGAGGTCTTTGCGGTGCTGAAGTGGGCGGGCGTCGCCTATCTGCTGTGGCTCGGCATCGAGCGCTGGCGCAACGACGGCCGGCTGGAAGAGGCGGCACCGGCCGGGCGCGGGCGCCTCTATTGGCGCGGCTTCCTGGTCGCGCTTACCAATCCCAAGACCTAGTTCTTCTACGTAGCTTTCTTCCCACAATTTATCGACCCCAGCCAGCCGGCGGCCCCCCAGGTGGCGATCCTCAGCGTCACCTATCTTGCCATCGCCACGATCTTCGACAGCGGCTATGCGCTGCTAGCCGGCGGCGTGCGCCACCTTGTCGCGACGCGCAAACAGCGGCGCTGGCTCGACCGTGCGGTCGGGTCGTTGCTGGCGGGTGCAGCGGCCTGGCTGGCGACGCTGAAGCGCAGCGACTGATTGTCGCTATTCCGCGGCTGCGGGTGCCTGGATCGCCGCGCTCTTGTGGCGCCAACTTCCGGGCAGGAAAACCGATGCCGCAACCGCCAGCGACGCGGCGGCGGCCAGCAGCAGGAACAGCCAGACGAACTCGCCGGTCCGCTCCTGCACGAAAGCGACCAGCCAGACCGTCAGCGGCCCGGTGCCGAAGGCGAGGACGTACTTGATGCCGAACGCCAGGCTGCGGTGACGCTCGGGCGAGTAGCGCGCGAGCAGGATGTTCTCGGCTGGCAGTGGCGCCGTAGACATCAGAACCGAAACCAGCGAGGCGAACATCAGCGGCAGGCCTCCCAGATAGGCAATGAAGAACATGGCCAGCGCCTGAAACACGAAGCTGCCGACGTAAATCGGCTTGAGCGGATAGCGGTCGGCGAGAACTCCCCCGATCACCTGCATGACGGCTCCGGTCGCATAAACTATCAAAAGCAGCATGCCTATGCCGAGCGTTCCCTCGCCCGCGAGCGAGCGCAGCCGCAGGTCGAAGACCTTCGGCAAAGACGTCTGCACCGACTGAAACACGATACCCATGACAGTCATGGTCACTACCAGGATCAGGAAGGCGCGCAGCATGTCGCCACGGCTGGGCGGCGTCTCGACGAGACGCGGCCGATCCGCCTGGACGATCCAGCCGCAAGCAAGGCAGAGCCAGAGCGCAAGACCGGTTACCAGGGAGACCACCGCCGGAACCATAAAGGCGGCGCGCCATCCGGACAGATCGATCAGGCCGCCGGCGATCAGTGCTGCGAAGGCGATCCCAAGGCTGCCGAAAATTCCGTTGATGCCGAGCGCCAGTCCGCGCGACGCAGCATTGTTGACCAGCCAGGTAATGCCGACAGGATGGTAGATCGCCGCGAAGAGGCCGACAGCTGCCAAGCCCAACCATAGTGCCGTCGGGCCATCGGCGAACGCGCAGGCGATGCCGGCGGCGCCCAGCCCGATAAAGAAGACCACCATCATTCCGGGAGCCGACCAGCGGTCTGCCAGCCAGCCAGCCGGCAGCGCCGCCAAGCCGACCATCAGCGAGCCGGCAAACCAGAGCTTCAAGGCATCCGCATAAGGCAGCCCCCAATCCTTCTCGACCGCCAGGACGATCACGAAATAGATCGCGGTGAAGACGTGCATGTAACCGTGCCCGAGGCAGGAAAAGATCAGCGACAAACGGGCCGAGCGCGTAGACATGGGAATTTGCCTAAAGAACGCGAGACTTTCTCTCTACGCTTGGCGCTCTTTTCGGACAAGCGGTGCTGCTGCAGGGCAGCCCTGCGCCGGCTGCCGCGAAATGGCCTCATTTCCACCACGTCGCCGCCCTCGACGGGCCGCCCCAGAGCCGCAATGGCCGCCCAATCTGACAAGAGAGGGCAATGGCCAAGAAGAGGGGGAGTTTCAGCCATGAGCCTAGCTTCGCTTTGTTTCGAGGGACCGGGACCGAGAGGGCCGCTGCCGGATCTGCTGCCCGATTGCGAGTCCGTGGCCCCACGGCCGGCCGCAGGACGCCTGACGGCCGATCCGCTGGACGAGCCGCTCGACCTGGAGCGGGTGGTCTGGGACTTGGAGTACCGGGACGCGGTCAAGCGCCGCCTGAAGCGCCGCAAGTAGGCAGAAAAGCCGACGTCGGGTTCAGGGGCCCGCTGACGCGCGGGCCACGGCTTCTGGCCCCAAAAAGGGGCGGAAGCAGCTTCAGGAGAGCGCCGGGCCAGACAAGGGCTCGGAGCAGCCGGCTGGCGCGCGTCAGCTGGCCGAAGGCTCGGTCGCCGTTTCCTCGCCGATCCAGGCGAGGAAGGCCGGATTGCCGCCGATCAGCGGCAGCGCCACGATGCAGGGGCAGTCGTAGCCATGGCGCTCCAGCAGGAACGCCGTGGCCCGCTCGACCAGTTCGCTCCGGGTTTTGGCGATCAGAACCGCCTCGCTAGCCTCCTCTATCTCACCCTGCCAGCGGTAGACCGAGGTCATGGCCGAAAGCACGTTGGCGCAAGCCGCCAAGC
>JBOHKJ010000470.1:0-4032 GCA_050728975.1 Kiloniellales bacterium
ACGAACGGCAGATCGCGGCGCGCGTGGCGGAACAGGTCAAGGAGCGGGTCGCGGTCTCCAAGGTGCTCTGGGAGGAGGAGAACGAGGAGCGCAACGCCGCCGCCGTGAAAAAGGCGGTAGAGAAAGCGCAGGCAGCGGCCGAGGCCCAGTTCCAAAGGGAGCGCAAGCGCTGGGAGGATGAGTCGCTGCGGTCCTTCGTCGACGCCGAGGAGCGTTGGCGCGAGGAGGCAGCCGATCGACTCGCGGCGGCGCGCGCCGAATGGGAGCAGACCGCCCGGCCCGTGGAGCCCGGAAGCGCGCCGGACCCTCTCGCCATGATGGAGCGCGATCCTTTCGCCGCGCCGGAGCGCGAGACTCGCCCCGTCGAAAAGCGGCCGACGAATCGCACTTGGCGTCGGATGCAGAACGCCGCCCTGCTGGCCGGCTGCCTAGCTGCGGTTCTCCTCGTCTACCCGGTGCTCAAGCCGCTGCTCGTCGAGGAATGGCTGCCAAAGATCGAGGCGCTTGTCGCCGATAGCGGACTCCTTCCCCCGACCGGGCCTCAAGCGCCGCCAACTGCGGAACAGCGCCGCATGACCGTTGCGACGAACGCGGCCAATCTCCGCGCTGGGCCTTCGACGGGATCGCAGGTGATAACGACCCTGGGGCGGAATACGAGCGTCACGGTCTTGGAGCGACGCGGCACCTGGGTCCTAGTTGAAGTCGCCGACGATCGAACGGTACAGGGCTGGCTCCACGACTCCCTGGTTCGGAGCGCGGCCGAGCGATAGCTCTTGCCGCCGCGCAGGCTTCGCATGTCGCGCACAGCACAAGGGGCTGCGTTCGATCTCCGCTTCTCAACTCAAACCGGACAAGAATTGCGATCGACTGTTTGACCGCCTCGGGTCGGAAAGAGACAGGCTGACGATCGTGCCGTAGCGGCTGTTTTGGGCCAGGGGTCGGACTCTACCAATCTTGGAAGACGGTCGCTCGCCAGCACACTCCGGAAGCCCGGCTCAGGTGCAATGCAGATGGCTCGCTCGGGCGTTCCGAAGCGGCAGACGAATCGGTCAGACCAGGAACGCGAAACCGCCGGCGCTCGCTTGGAGCGGCCGGCGGTTGTCGGAAACTGGAGCGGGCGAAGGGATTCGAACCCTCGACCCCAACCTTGGCAAGGTTGTGCTCTACCCCTGAGCTACGCCCGCGAATGGGGTTCCAGGCCGTTTGCAAGGCCTAGCACGGGCGAGCGAAATAAACCCTTTACGGCACCTTGGCAAGGCCTCCGACAAGGCCCCGCCGGCAGATGCCATCGGCGCGCATGCGGGCCGGCCCGGGGTTGCCCGGGCCGCGGCCGGCGCGTTATGACCGGCTCCAGCTTGAAGTCGAAGCAACGAGAGCCGCGCCGCCCGACCATGAGCGAGAGCCAGGACCAGCGCGCCGCGCCGGCTGCCCAGCCGACCAGCCCCGAGGCGCTGCTGGAGCGCCTCGGCGCGCTCGGCATCGAGACCCGCACCGTCAGCCACCCGCCGCTCTTCACCGTCGAGCAGTCCAAGGCGCTGCGCGGCCAGCTTCCGGGCGGCCACACCAAGAACCTCTTCCTGCGCGACAAGAAGGGCCGAATGTGGCTGGTCACCTGCCTGGAGGACCGCACGATCGACTTGAAGGCGCTCGAAGGCGCGCTCGGCAGCGGGCGGCTGTCGTTCGGCAGCGCGGAGCGCCTGATGACCTATCTCGGCGTCGTCCCCGGCGCGGTGACGCCCTTCGCCGTCGTCAACGACCGCGACGGCGAGGTCCGCTTCGTGCTCGACAGCGGCCTCCTGGACCACGACCCGCTCAACTTCCATCCGCTCGACAACGCGCGCACCACGGCGATCTCGCCGGCCGGCCTGCTGAAATTCCTCGAGGCCGCCGGCCACCCGCCGCAACTGCTCGATCTCGGCCGGCTGTAGACCCGCGAGCCTGCTCGCAATGCCACCGGCGGGCTTGCTTGTGAGGGCCAGCCGCGCCATGTAAAACTTGCATTAAAGCAACGGCCTGCCGGGCGCGCCCTCGAGCATCCCCGGCTGCCCCCAACAGCCCGCAAACGCTAAGGTTCTGACAGTGCCGATGGAAACCATCCTGGGCGGGGCGACCGCCCCCGGAGCGACCGGCGGACAGCCGCCCGCCGACCTGATCAAGGACAGCGACACCGCCCGCTTCGCCGACGACGTGATCCAGGCCTCGCTGGCCCAGCCGGTGATCGTCGATTTCTGGGCCCCCTGGTGCGGCCCCTGCAAACAGCTCGGGCCGCTGCTGGAGGCGGCGGTCACCAAGGCCAAGGGCGCGGTCAAGCTGATCAAGATCGACATCGACAAGAACCAGCAGCTGGCGGCCCAGCTGCGAATCCAGTCGATCCCCGCGGTCTACGCCTTCTTCCAGGGTCAGCCGGTCGACGGCTTCGTCGGCGCGCTGCCGGAAAGCGAGATCAAGAGCTTCGTCGATCGCCTGGCGAAGCTCGGCGGCGGCAGCGAGGCGGGCGCTTTGGAAGAGGCGATCAAGCAGGCGCTAGAGGAGGCGGAGAAGGCGCTCCAAGCCGGCGAGACCGACAGCGCGGCCGCGCTCTACGCGCAGGTCCTGCAGCACGACGCCGAGAACGCCGCCGCCCACGCCGGGACGCTGCGCTGCCTCCTGGCGCAGAAGGATACCGAGGGCGCCAAGGCCTATCTCGATGCGCTGACCCCGGAGCGGGCGGCCAAGCCGGAGATCGTCTCGGTCAGGACCCAGATCGAGCTCGCCGAGGAAGCGAAGGCGGTCGGACCGATTCCCGAGCTGATGGAGAAGGTCGCCCGGGACGCCAACGACCACCAGAGCCGCTTCGAGCTCGCCATGGCCTTGAACGCCGCCGCCAGCCGCGACGACGCAGCCGATGCGCTGATCGAGATCGTGCGCCGCAATCGCGGCTGGAACGACGAGGCGGCGCGCAAGCAGCTGGTGAAGTTCTTCGAAGCCTGGGGCCACGACGATCCGGCGACTATCGGGGGCCGCAAGCGCCTTTCCTCCGTCCTCTTCGCATGAGCCGCACTCCCTTCGATCCCAAGTTCGACGAGCTGCCCGAAGTCCTGCCGATCTTTCCGCTGGCCGGGGTGCTGCTCCTTCCCGGCGGGCGGCTGCCGCTCAACATCTTCGAGCCGCGCTACCTCGCCATGACCCGCGATTCCATTCTGGGCCCGCGTCTCATCGGCCTGGTCCAGCCCTGCGGTGACAACCAGGACCAGGGCGCGGCCGAGGTTTATGGCACCGGCTGCGCCGGGCGCATGACCGCCTTCAGCGAAACCGAGGACGGCCGCTATGTGCTGACCCTGGTGGGCCTCATCCGCTTCGACATCGAGCGCGAGATCGAGCCGAAGGAGGGCTATCGCCGGGTGGTTCCCCGCTACGGCCGCTATCGCAAGGACATGAAGGAAGACGCCGGCAGGATCGACCGGCCGAAGCTGCTGAAGGTGCTGGGCGACTATTTCAAGACGAGCGGGATCGAGGGAAACTGGAACGCGATCGAGGAAGCTTCCGACGAGCGCCTGGTCACCTCGCTCGCCATGATCTGCCCCTTCGAGGCGCCGGAGAAGCAGGCCCTGCTCGAAGCCATGACGCTCTCCGAGCGGGCCCGGACCATCACCACCATCATGGAGATGGCGAGCCACAACGAAGGCGAGGCGGACGGCGGTCCGCCGCGCCACTAAGAACGCGGCACGGAAGGAGCCAGCACAGATGGCCGACAAGAAGGCGGATGCCGAGCGGACAGCAAGTGCCGACCGGAAAGCGGGTGGGGGCGGCAGCGGCGTCGATCCCAGGCTGCTGGAGATCCTGGTCTGCCCGGTCACCAAGGAGCCGCTCGAGTACGACGCCGAGCGCCAGGAGCTGATCAGCCGCAAGGCGCGGCTCGCCTACCCGATCCGCGACGGCATTCCGATCATGCTCCCGGACGAAGCGCGCCAGCTCGACGGCTGAGGGACATGAGCGCGGCCGCAGACAACCCGACCGGCAACCCGACCGGCAGCCCGACCGGCAGTCCTTGGC
>JBOHKJ010000471.1:0-3828 GCA_050728975.1 Kiloniellales bacterium
GGCTTTGGCGTAGGGGCTTGGGGCGGCCATGGCAGAAGAAAGCGAACGGGCACGCATCGCTGCGGCCTCGCTGGCCCAGGGGGCGGCGATGGCGAACTTGTTGCGGGCCTACGGACGCGGTGAGCACGCCAGCCAGCTCGAAGCGGCCCTGGCCGAGCTGACCGACATCATCGCCGAGCAGGTTGGCCGCGAAGCGCTGAGCGATGCGCTCGACTGGATCACCGATCAAACCTGGGACTGCGCGTTGGCACCCGGCGCCGGGCGCCACGGCCCGCACAACTGACGCCCGCACAACTGACTGGCGCCCGCTGCGCGTTACGACGCGCCGCCGCGTTCGCCGGTAAGCAGCGTCCACTCGACCAGCCGCTTCAGCACCTTCCCGAGCGCGTCGTCGAAGGCGGCGATGATCGCTTCCATGTCGTCGAGATCGGCCACCGACAGCGCTTCGAAGCTCTCCGAGCCGATGATGACACGCTCCGGCATCTTCACCAGCTTGGCGTTGAGGACGACGTGAACCTTTGGCGCGCCCGGCTCGAAGTACTCCGCCTGAAACTCGCGCAGCTCGGTCTTCAGCACGAAGTCGGGACGCAGGCCCACCGACTCGCGGCCGACCGCGACGATATGCCGGCTGTTCTCGAAGGATTCGACCATCAGGGTCTGCAGCATCAGCGGCGCGCTGTCGATCCAACTGGCGCGCGCATAGTACTCCAGCTTGGTCGCCGAATGCTGAAGCGCAATGCGCGTGGTGCTCAGTCCCGCATCGGCGACCGGCACCTCGAGCAGCAACTGCCAGTCGACCGTCGGCAGGTCGGGGCTGAAGGTGCTCTTGGGCGTCAGGCGGTACAGCGTCGGCGGCGGGCCCTGGCCCGGCACCGGCAACTGGCAGGCACCGAGGCCGAGCAGTCCGGGTGCCAGCAGCACCGGGCCGAGCGCGCCCCAGGCAAGAATATCGCGCCGCGTCGGCTTGCCGCCGGCCGCGTCGCCAGACTTTCGATTACTGGGGCTCATAGCCTTGATGTTGGTCGCCGAACAGGAAGCGGGCGGGATCGCGCTGCACCTCGGTGGTAACGCGATTGAGGGTTCCGACCAGCTCGCGTATTTCGATGAGCAGGGTCGAGAGCTCGTAGAGGCCGGTGCCGGTGAAATCGCTGATCGGCCGCCTGTTCTCCTCGACCATCGCACTGATCTGCTCGGTCGCAACGGTGAGCGCGCGAGCGGTCTTGCCGAATTCGGCGATCAGCTGCTGCGCATCGGCCGCGGTGTCGGTGACCGCGCTGTCGACCGTGCCGGCGGTTGTCTCGAAGGCCGATAGCGTGGCGTTGGCCTGCCTCACCAGTGCCAGGCCGTCGCGCTGCATGTCGACGGCCAGGGTTTCGACTGCGGCGCTGGCGTCGCGCAGATTGCCCATGGTGCCCGAGGCGTCGTCGATCAGCAGCGCGAGCTGCTCGCTGCGATCCACCAGCAGGCCGGTGAGGTCGCGCATGTTGGCAAAGCTGCTGGCGATAGCGACGCGGTTCTTGTCGTTCAGCAGATCGTTTGCACGCGCCAGCAGCAGATTGACGCTTTCCACCAGCTCGGGCGCACCGGCGAGCACCTGTTCCAGCGAAGAGGGGCGCGAAGCGATCACCGGCCGCTCGCGGCCCGGCTGGACGATCGGCGCGCCGGCATCGGGGCTGCCGCCGAGCAGCAGGATGTAGCGGCCGCCGGTCAGGCCTTCGATCTCGAGAGTTGCCGTCGTGTCGCTCTTGACCGGCGTCGTCGCGTCGATCTCGATGGTGACCACCACTTGGTCGGGCGCCTGTGGATCGAGCGCAATATCGATCACTTCGCCGACCCGCACGCCGTTGTAGCGCGCCGGGCTGCCGATGTTGAGACCGGTCACCGAGCCGGTGATCAGAATGTCATAGCGGGCGAACTCGGTATCGAACTGGAATTTTGCCAACCAAACGACGAAGCCGAGCAGCCCCGCCATCAGGAGAAGGACGAAGCTGCCGACCAGAACAGTGTGGGCGCGCGTCTCCATGATCGCCGACTCAAGTCCCCCGTTGCTCGCCGCCCGCGGCCGCTCTGCGCCCGATCGCCGTTTCTGCGGCCCGGCCGCGCGGCCCCAGGAAATAGTCCTTGATCCAAGGGTGCGGCTCTTCAAGCAGGCTTCGAATGGTGCCGACCTTAACACGTTTGTCGAGCAGGACGGCAACGCGGTCGCAGATCGCGTAGAGGCTGTCGAGGTCGTGGGTCACCATCACGACCGTGAGCCCCAGGGCCGCTTTCAGATCGGCGATGAGGCGGTCGAAGGCTGCCGCCCCGATCGGATCGAGGCCGGCGGTCGGCTCGTCGAGGAACAGAATTTCCGGATCGAGCGCAAGCGCCCGGGCGAGCCCGGCGCGCTTGCGCATGCCTCCCGAAAGCTCGGAGGGGAACTTGTTGCCGGCTTCGGCCGGCAGGCCCACCAGAGCGATCTTGAGAGCTACCAGGGCATCGCGGGCCGCGATCGGAAGGCGCGCGTGCTCCTTGAGCGGCAGCGCCACGTTCTCGGCCACGGTCAGCGAGGAGAAGAGGGCGCCGTCCTGGAACAGCACGCCCCAGCGCCGCTGTAAGGCCTGGAGGCCGGCTTCGTCGAGCCGATCGCGGCGCTCGCCGAGCACCTCGATGCTGCCCGCGGCCGGCCGGTTGAGGCCGACGATGGTTCGCAGCAGCACCGACTTGCCGCTGCCCGAGCCGCCGACGATCGCCAGCACCTCGCCGCGCCGCACCTCGAGGTCGACGCCGTCGTGGACCACTTGGCTGCCGAAGCGATTGACCAGGCCGGTGACCTTGATGATCGCTTGCCGGTCGATTGGAGCGTCCATAACGCTCAGATCCCGATGACCGAAAAGAGGACCGAGAGCAGGGCGTCCAGCACGATCACCAGGAAGATCGACTCGACCACCGCGCGGGTGGTCTGGCGCCCCACCGATTCGGCATTGCGCTGCACCTTCAGGCCCTCATAACAACCGACCAGCCCGATGATAAAGGCGAAGAGCGGCGCCTTGATGATGCCGACCCAGAACGACCACAGCGGGACTGCCGCGTTGAGCTGGCGCGCGAACTGGAAGAAGGAGATGTCGAGCACGAAATTCGCCATCATCGCGCCGCCGAGCAGTCCCATCATGTCGGCATAGAACGTGAGCAGCGGCAGCACCAGCACCAGCGCGAGGATGCGCGGCAGCACCAGCAGCTCGACCGGATCGAGGCCGAGCGTGCGCAGCGCATCGATCTCCTCGTTGACATTCATGGTGCCGATCTGCGCGGTAAAGGCGCTGCCGGAGCGGCCGGCGACGATGATCGCGGTCAGGATGATGCCGAGCTCGCGCAGGATTCCGATGCCGACCAGATTGACGGTGAAGATCTGTGCGCCGAATCTCGCCAGCTGGTCGGCACTCTGGAATGCGAGCACGACGCCGATCAGGAACGACATCAGCCCGACGATCGGGAGGGCGTTGAGGCCCGCCTGCTCCATGTGACTGACCAGCGCGATGCCGCGCAGCCGCCAGGGTCGGGCCAGTGTCTTCAGCAGCACGATCACGGTCAGGCCGAGGAAGCCCACCAGATCGCGGGCTTCGCCGGTCATCCAGAACGCGGCCCGGCCGAGGCGCAGCAGCAGCGCGACGAAGGCATTCGCGCGCGGCGGCACCGGCAGCGGTGGGCGGCTGTGGCGCGCGACCTCTTCGAGCAGGCGTGCGCGCTCGGGCGAGGCTCCGGTCAGCCGCACCGCACGGCCGCGCGCCTGCAGCTCGGCGAGCGCGCCGGCAACCAGCAAGGCGCCGGCGGTGTCGAGCGCCGAGAGAT
>JBOHKJ010000472.1:0-2887 GCA_050728975.1 Kiloniellales bacterium
TAGCGGAGTTTGACCAAAGGAGATGAACGAGGCCTGAGCATTATTGGTGAATCCGCGGCGATTTCGCCCGCAATTTGTGCCAAATGCGGCGAATATCGGCAGCGATCTAAGGCGGGGTGCGGCTGCGCGCGCCGGCCTGCAGGCGCGCGCCGCAACGCCATCGGATGGAGGCCGATTCTAGTCGTTAAAACAATTGGTTAAGAGACCCATGAGAGCGTCAGCGACGCGCAGAATCGCCGACCTCGGACAGGAACTCGGGATCGAGCTCTGCCGGCGCAAGCCTGCGCCCGCCGGACACGATCGCGATACGCTCGGTCCCCTTGAGATCGGCGCGGACCGGATTGCGGTATTGCCAGACGATCTCGCCGGCGGGCGTCACCTCCAGGAGGCGGCCACCGTCGGATTCGGTGATCAGCGTGTTGCCGTTGGGCAGGCGCTGCTGCTCCGAGCGCAGCACGCTCTCCAGCGGCTCGGCCGAGGTCCCACCGTAGCTCCAGACGATCTCCATCGACTTCGGGTCGACCTCGAGCACCCGCGACAAGCCGTTGTGCCCCACGTCGCCGTTGTTGTCGAAAAGCAGCAGGTTGCCATTGGGAAGCAAATCGGGATCGTGCTGGCCGATCCAGGGCCCGCGCGTGCCCCAGGTGAAAACTTCGTTGCGCGGGTCGAAGGTCGCGATCAGGCCGGATTCGCGGAAGGACAGGAGCACGTTACCCTCCCCGGCGAAGGGAAAGTTCTTGGCAGCCTCGCCCTCGATCGGCTCGACGGCGTTGGTGTGCAGGGGATCCTGCAGTGCGAAATGAGGCACGGTCGCCGTGAAGCGGCCATAGGGCGAGCGCGCGAGCGCCTCGGTCAGCGAAATCTTCTTCTCGAGCGCGCCATCGGGCGAGAGAATGACCAGGAAGTCCTCGATGAAAGGCGGCTCGACGAAGCGATGCTCCTCGAGCCGCTCATTGCGCAGCCGATGGGTGAGCGTGTAGATGCGCCCGTCCGCGCCAACCTCGACGTCGTGGTGCACGCGTTCGAGGAACTTCCAGATGACATTCGAATCCTTGTCGAGCTTGACCAGGCCGAGGCCCCAAGGCGTATCGCCGACGCCGATGTAGACGACGAGGACGTCCCCGTTCGGAAAGACGTGCGCTTTGTCGAAGTAGACGAACCGGTCGGGTCGCGGATGCGACACCACCGAGCTTTCGTCCCAGACCTCGCTGAAGGGCTTGCGCCACTGGTGGACGATCCGGCCATCCATGTCGATCAGCGAGGCGACCGTGTCATGCCCCGAGGTGAACAGAGTGAGGCCCGGGTAAGTTTTCGCGGCTTTGTTGATCGTGACGCCGCGCCGCGGTGTCCGCGCGTCGAACCAGAGATCGGTCTCGACGGGATCGGCGTAGGCGGTGCGCTGGACGTAGAGCGCCTCGCCGGCCCGATAGGCCGCATTCAGCAGCGCATAGGGCGGCAGCTTGAGCAGGACGATAAAGGCGCCAGCCAGAAAGGTAAGCAACGAGATCGCGAGCACCAGCGCGGCGATACTGAGACGCTGTCCGCCCTGTGGCGATGGCTCCGCAGCCCCGAGATCGCCCGAGCTCGGCGCGCGTCTCGCCGCGGGGTGCCAGCGGTCGCTCTCGGAGCCTTCGTAATACATACGGTGCCCAACCTGGCTCGATTGCCGAAGGCTCGATTCGAGCGGACTCGAACCGAGCGATCCAAAGACCTCCGAACCTGGCGGAACATTCAATGGAATCTCGCCCCGACGGCCGGCAAAGCCGAGCCGCGACCGTCGGAGACAGCCAGCAAAGCGGCCGAGTTGCTAGCCGCCCGGGGCGGCCAGGACCTTCTCGATCGCTGCGAGATTGGTGACTTCCAGCACGGCCTCGGGCGCGAGCTGGCGACCCAAGGCCTCCTCGATCGCCAGGATGAGGCGCATGTGGGCGAGGCTGTCCCAGGCCTCGGTCTCCCCCATCGCCGGCGCGGTCGGGAGTGTCGATTCCTGAACCTCGAGCGCCTGGGCCAGCAGCTTGCGCGCAGACCTGTCGTTCGCGCTCATGATCCCCGCCCCTTCTTGCGCGCCTTCCAGTCCTCCTTGAGAAGGCCGAAGACATATTGATCGACCCGCTCGCCGCGCGGCGAAACGCGGTGCTTTTTCAGCACGCCTTCGCAGCTGTAACCCTGGGCCTGGTAGTTGAAGACCGATGGGAGATTGCGCGCCACCGGCATGCCCCAAACCTTGTCGCAGCCGATGCGATCGAACAGGAAGTCGATGATCGCCGCGCGCGTTTCCAGCACCACCTTCTTGCCCCAATAGGCGCGGTCGCCCACCACCACGTTGATGTTGCCGAGCTTGTGCGCGCGCTCGGTGTAAACCGCGTAGAAGCCGATGAAGCGGTCGTCCTTGCGATCGAAGATGCCGAGATGGAAGCGGCTCTTGCCGTCGAAGGTCTGGACGTACTTCTGCAGGCGCTCGCGCGAGATGTCGCGCGGCGGCAGGTTGAGGCCCTCCATCACGTCGGGGTCTTTCGCCCAGGCGACATAGGACGGCGTGACGTCGGCTGGTGTCAGCGTCCGCAGATAGTAGTTCTCGGTCTCCAGCTCGATCGGCTGGCCCGGAACCCAGGCCGTCAGCATGGCTTCAGCCATCTCGCTCCCTCAGCTTTCGACCGCGGCAAGGCAGGCGTCGCGCACCGCCTCGCGGTTGAGCTTGCCGCGCGCGTTCCTCGGCAGGCGCTCGAGAAAGAACCAGCGCTCCGGCACCGACTCGCGGCGAATTCGCTCCCGGCACCAGCCGGCAAGCTCGGCGCCTTCGATCCGGCCGCCCTCGGCGAGGCAGATCGCGGCGGCCACCAGCTCGCCGGCGACCGGGTCGGCGACGCCGAAGCAGCAGGCCTCCGCC
>JBOHKJ010000473.1:0-3295 GCA_050728975.1 Kiloniellales bacterium
AACCGCACCGGCCGCGACAGCCAGCCAGAGCGACGACCGACCGGCCTGGCAGCGTTACGCCCGGCCCTTCGACGACGCCGAGCGGCGGCCTCGTCTTGCGGTGGTGATCACCGGTCTCGGACTATCCAGCGCCGCGACCGAGGCGGCGATCCGACGATTGCCGCCGGAGATCAGCCTCTCCTTCTCGCCTTACGCGCGCGGGCTGAACGAGTGGCTGACGCTCGCGCGCGCCAATGGCCACGAAGTGCTGATCGACCTGCCGATGGAGCCCGCCAACTTTCCGGCCGATGATCCCGGTCCCCAGGCGCTTTTGACCTCGCTCGACGAATCCCAGAATCTCGAACGCCTCGCCTGGGTGCTGCAGCGCGGCAGCGGATATGTGGGCGTCGTCAGTACAATGGGCGCCCGCTTCACCCTCTCCCCCGAGCATCTGCGTCCGGTGCTGGAGCAGGTCAAGAAGGAGGGTCTGATGCTGCTCGACAGCCGCACTACCGACGGCAGTCTCGCCGGCCCGATCGCGGCCGAGATCGGCTTACCGGTGACGGTGAGCGATCGAGCGCTCGATGTCCAGCAAGCTAGCAGCGTCGCCATCGACGCCAATCTGATCTATGTCGAGCGCCAGGCTCTCGCCGAAGGCGCAGCACTCGCCATCGGCCAGCCCTATCCTGTCACCATCGAGCGCTTGGTCGAGTGGAGCGGCGAGCTGGACGGCCACGGTATCGCGCTGGTGCCCGTGACGGCGATTGTCGGCAAGCAGCACATCCGGCCGCTGGTGAGCACCTCTAAAACCGGCGCGGCGTCGAGCACGCCGCAGCCGACGGAACCAACCCAGTGAGCGGCAGGCCAGACAAGCGGATCGCCGATCTACCTTATCGCCCCTGCGTCGGCGTCATGCTCTTGAGCCGCGACGGAAAGGTCTTGGTCGCTCAGAGACTCGACATGCCGAGCGCGGCTTGGCAGATGCCACAGGGCGGCATCGACGAGGGCGAGGATCCGCGCGCAGCTGCGCTACGCGAGCTGAGGGAAGAGATCGGTACCGACGCGGTCGAAATCCTGGCCGAGAGCGACGGCTGCATGCGCTACGACCTTCCCGAGGGGCTGCAGCGTCGATTGTGGGGCGGGCGCTACCGGGGCCAGGAACAGAAGTGGTACCTAGCCCGTTTCCTAGGTGAGGACAGCGACATCGATCTCGAAACCGAGACCCCGGAGTTCAGCGCCTGGAAATGGGCCGACCCGCGCGAGTTGCCCGACCTGATCGTGCCCTTCAAGCGCGAGCTCTATCGCCAGCTTTTGGGAATCTTCGCGGCCTATCTCCGCTGATGCGGAGCCGCGGTCATGCAGCGGCGGCCCGGCGAATGCGGGCCTGCAGCAATCGATAGGCACCCTTGGCGGCGAGCCGCGCCAGTGCACCCTGGGGCGGCAGCCCGGCTGCCTTGAAGGTCATGGCAACCGCCCGCTCGACGTGGCGCGGCCGGTAATAGCTTGCCGCGCGCGACATGTAGGCTCGCGACCAGCGCTCGCGGTCGTAGGCCTCTGCGCCACCGTTGGCCGCGTAGTAAGCGTAGGCCAGCTCGTCGTCTTCGCTCTCGCGAATTCGCCCCAGCGCCACCAGGGCGCGGCGCAAGCGGCCGATCCCCTCCTTCTCCAGGTAGCGCTTCATGTTAGTATAAAAGAGCTTGTAGTGGCGCAACTCGTCGGCGGCGATGCGCTTGCAGATTTCCTTCAGCACCGGCTCTTCGGCGGCTTCACCGAGCGCGCTGTAGTAGGACGATGTCCCCACCTCGACGATACAGCGTGCCACCAGTTCGCCGGCGCGCGAACCGCGAATCGAGCCACTGGTTTGCATTTCGATGCGGTAGCCGGCGCGAAATCGCTTCACGGCTCCGGGAAAATCGAAGGTCGGATCGGCGCGCTGCGCCCAGCGGCCGAGCGCCTCCCCATGCTGAACCTCCTCGCGCGCCCAATTCCAGGCGACCCGGCAGAAAGCTTCGTCGCCTTCGAAGACATTGCAAAGGTAAGTCGCGTAGTCCTCGCCGTTGAATTCGACCAGGGCAGCGGCCTTGGCGATCTTCAGGAGATCGCCATCGACCTTCGCGGGGTCGAAGCGATCCCAGGGAATATCGTCGAGTGTCCAGTGGGCGGCAGGCATGGGCATCACGGCGGCGTCTTCGGTTCCACTCAATAGAGCTTGGGGTCCCGGGAGGGACTCCGCAACCGGGCTCGCGCTTCCCTCACAGGCTATCACGGGCCCGGGGGTCGGGAAACAACAAGGCGGGAGGGGTGGATTTCCGCCGCTCCAGGCGGCTCGATCGATCCAGGCAGCCCAAGCTAGGCGGTCTGGCCGGCTGCCTGCAGCTTAGCCTCGGCGATAGCGACCGCCTTTTCCGCCGCTCTGCGCGCCGCCTCGTCCTTGGCGTCGGCCAATTCCTCGCGCGCATCCTTCAGGCCCTGCTCGATCTTGGCGCGCTCGAGCTGCGCAACCGGGATCGCCTCCTCGGCCAGGACCGTGCAGCGTGCGGGTGTAACCTCCGCAAACCCTCCGCCGACGAAGATTCGCTCGGTGACCTTGCTATCCTCGTAGACCGAGATGATGCCGGGGCGAAGCGTCGAGATCATCGGTGCGTGGCGCGGCAGAACGCCGAAATCGCCTTCGGCGCCCGGCACCACCACCATCTCCACCTGGCGCGCCAACAGCAGCGCTTCCGGCGAGACCAGCTCGAACGCGACCGAGTCCTCTGCCATGGCTTTCCGCTCCTGCCCTG
Organism: Kiloniellales bacterium; assembly: GCA_050728975.1. Classification (GTDB taxonomy): domain Bacteria; phylum Pseudomonadota; class Alphaproteobacteria; order Kiloniellales; family JBOHKJ01; genus JBOHKJ01. The sequence goes on from JBOHKJ010000473.1 coordinate 2,763, forward strand.
TCTCGGGCCTCAGGCGGCCTCGGCCGCCATCTTGCGCGCCTTCTCCACCGCCTCCTCGATCGTGCCAACCATATAGAAGGCGGCTTCCGGCAGATGGTCGTACTCGCCGGCGACGATACCCTTGAAGCCGCGGATCGTATCCTCGAGCGAAACCAGCACGCCGGGCGAGCCGGTGAAAACCTCGGCAACGTGGAAAGGCTGGGACAGGAAGCGCTGGATCTTGCGAGCGCGCGCGACCGTCAGCTTGTCCTCTTCCGACAGCTCATCCATGCCGAGAATGGCGATGATGTCCTGCAGCGCCTTGTAGCTCTGCAGCACGCGCTGCACTTCGCGCGCAACGCCATAGTGCTCTTCGCCGACCACCCGCGGATCGAGAATACGGCTGGTGGAGTCGAGAGGGTCGACCGCGGGATAGATGCCGAGCTCGGCGATCTGGCGCGACAGCACGGTGGTGGCGTCCAGGTGCGCGAACGAGGTTGCCGGCGCCGGGTCGGTCAAGTCGTCGGCCGGCACGTAGATGGCCTGTACCGAGG
>JBOHKJ010000474.1:0-4408 GCA_050728975.1 Kiloniellales bacterium
CGTCTGGGAGCCGCCCTGGACCAAGGATCGCATGTCGGAGGACGCGAAGCTGGCCCTCGACATCTACTGATCGAAGTCAAGCCCTGGCAAGAACTGCACCGCGCAATAGATATCGAAGATCGAGAGAGCACACCCGACCATGCCGCTGCCCGCACCCATCACCATCACCGACGCCGCCGCCGCGCGCGTGAAGGCGCTCATCGCCAAGGCGAACGAGCCCGTGCTCGGCCTGCGCATCGGCGTCAAGAAGCAGGGCTGCTCGGGCCTTTCCTACGTCGTCGAATACGCCAAGGACCGCAAGAAATTCGAGGACGTGGTCGAGCAGAAGGGCGTCGCCATCTTCATCGATCCCGCCGCCACGATGTTCCTGCTCGGCAGCGAGATGGACTACGTCGAAGACACCTTTACCAACGGTTTCGTGTTCCGCAATCCCAACGAGAAGGGCCGCTGCGGCTGCGGCGAAAGCTTCCACACCTGAGCCACCCGCGCTGGTCGGCGTGCGCCGCTAGTTCGCGCCGCTGTACTTGGCGATAAGGCCGCGCGCTGCCGCCAGCAGCTTCTCCCCGTCTTTGCCCTGTGCATTCATATCGGCCACCCAGCCGTCGACCACCGGCTGGGTCACGCGCTGCCAACGCTTCGCCTCCTCGGGCGTGAGCTGGTTGAACGTGTTGCCGTTGTCGACCGCTGCCTGACGGCCGAGCGTCTCGGCCTCGTCCCACATCCGCCCGACCTCCTTGGCCATCGCCAGCCCGGTGGTGTCGTCGATCACCTTCTGCAGGTCGGGTGGCAAGCTCTCGTAGGAAGCCTTGTTCATCGCCAGGATGAAGAGCGCGGTGTAGATGCCATGGGCGCCCGGTATCTCGGTGTGGCTGTCGACCAGCTCGTGGATCTTGAGCGGCCGGGTAATCTCGAACGGCAGCGCCGCGCCGTCGATCACGCTGCGCGACAGCGCTTCGGCCACCTGGGTCACCGGCATGAAGACCGGGCTGGCGCCCAGCGCGGCGAGCGCATCCGCGATCGCCTTGTTGGGCGCACGGATCTTGGCGCCGACCAAATCCTCCATGCGGGTCACCGGCTTCCCCTTGAGATGCAGCGTGCCGCGCGCGTGGGCATGGAGCATCAGCAGATGGACGTCGCCGAATTCTTCGGCGAGGTATTTCTCGGCGAACTCCTGGGTCGCCTGGCTGGTCGCCTCGGCATTGTCGACCATGAAGGGCAGCTCGAAGACGCTGGAGACCGGAAAGCGGCCCGGCGTGTAGCCCGGCAGCGTCCAGACGATATCGACCACGCCGTCGCGCGCCTGATCGTAGAGCTGCGGCGGCTTGCCGCCGAGTTGCATCGCCGGATAGATCTCGATCTCGAGGCGGCCGCCGGATGCCGCAGCCACCTCCTCCGCCCAAGGCACCAGGAACTGGTGCGTGGTCGAGGTGGTCGGCAGGAAGTGATGCACCCGTAGCCGATATTCCTCGGCGCTGGCGGTTCCGCCGACCAGACATAGCAACAGCGCAAAGACCAGGAGCAGTCCCTGGCGAGCTCTATCGATCATTCTTTCCCCCGGATTGCCTCAAGCCGAGCGGCACGCTTCGCTCGGGCGGTAGCCTATCGCTGCCGCAGGTCGCCGCAAGGTGCGTCAGCGGACTCTTCTGGTTCGATTACGACTGCAGGAGTCCCGCCAGCAGCGGCCGATAATGGTCGAATCCGGGAACCGCGCAATCGACGTCCTTGCCACCCTCGTCCCAACGGCGCACCCGCAGGGCGGCCTCGAACCCCGGCTCGGCCTCGAAGCGCGCCAGCTCATCCGTCGTCATCGGACCGCCCTGGAGGCCGAGCGTATGGACCGAGGCCGCCGACAGGCGGCCGAAGTAGTCGGGCTCGGCAGCGCAGAGGTAGCGCTTGGCCTGAACGTGGAGACGGATCGGCTCGACCACCTCGGGCGGGAACCAGTGTGCGAGGAAAGCGGCGCCGATCCGGTCGTGAACGCGATCCCAATCGGATTCGGCGGCCTTGTTGTCGACCAGATGGCCGATATCGTGGAGCAGAGCCGCAGCAACCAACGGTGCCGGCGCCTCCTCGCGTTCGGCCAAGGCAGCGGTTTGCAGCATGTGCTGGGCGATGGTGACCGGCTCGCCAAGATAGAGGGCGCTGCCGCGATCCTGATAGAGCACGCTCAAGCGGTCAATGACCGGATTCTCGTTCATGTAACCTGACTCCGTAGATTCCGAACCGACTCGTCTTGGGTTTCGACCGAGCCCGCCACGGCGAGCAATCGGTCGAGATCGAGATGCCGCTCCAGGTGCGCGGCCAACCGATCCAGCGTGTCCTCGATTCCGCGCTCATAGGCAAGGCCGCTGTGGTGGCGCTCGCGGATGCGGCTGAGGAAGGCATGACGGAAGCCGTCGGCGGCAAAGAGACCGTGAAGATAGCAGCCGGCGACGCGTCCGTCTGCCGAGACCGCGCCTTCCGGGCGCTCGTCGAAGATCAAGAATGGATTGTCGAGGGCGGGGCCGGAGGTGCGGCCAAGATGCATCTCGTAGCCGCGAACCAATTCTCCGCTGACGGCGTCACGGCCCGCGGCCTCACTCAGGCGCTTATCGCCGCCCAAAAAGGTGTCGAGCTCGAGCAGGCTTAAGCCTTCCACGTCCTGTGGCGGGCCCTCGGTTCCCCTGGGATCGGAAAGGCGCCGGCCCAGCATCTGGAAGCCGCCGCAAAGTCCCAGCAGCCAGCCGCCGCGGCGCAGATGGCCAGCGATGTCGATGTCCCAGCCGGCAGCGCGCAGGGCCGCGAGGTCGGCGATAGTGGCCTTGGAGCCCGGCAACACCACGAGATCGGCGTCGCCCGGCAGCGCCGTTCCGCTTTCGATGAAGACGACCGCGACATCGGGCTCGGCGATCAATGGGTCGAGATCGTCGAAGTTGGAGAGACGCGGCAGGCGTGGCACGACGACCTTGATCGCGCGCCTAGTCGTCGCAGGCGCCGCGTCGAGCGCCAGCGAATCCTCCGCCGGCAGGCGCCGCGCGTCGGGAAAATAGGGGACGACCCCGAGACACGGCACGCCGGTCTCGCGGGTGACGGTCTCGATGCCGCCGGAGAACAGCGTCGGGTCACCGCGAAACTTGTTGACGATGTAACCCTTGAGACGCGCCCGCTCGCGCGCCTCCAGCAGCGCGCAGGTGCCGACCAGGCTAGCGATGGCACCACCGCGCTCGATATCGGCGATCAGGATCACCGGCAGGCCCGCAGCCTCGGCAAATCCCATGTTGGCAATGTCGCCGGCGCGCAAGTTGACCTCGGAGGCGCTTCCCGCCCCTTCGACCAGCAGGAGATCCGCTTCCCCCGCCAGACGCCGAAAGCTCTCCAGCACACGCGGCAGCAGGCGACCCTTCAAGCGCTGATAGTCGCGGGCGCCAAGGCGCCCCTCGACCCGCCCCTGGACAACCAGCTGGGCGCCGGCCTCGCTCTCCGGCTTCAGGAGCACGGGATTCATGTCGATGCTGGGTGCCACGCCGCAGGCCCGCGCCTGGAGAGCCTGGGCGCGGCCGATCTCGCCACCGTCGAGCGTCACGGCCGCGTTGTTCGACATGTTCTGGGGCTTGAAAGGACGCACGGCGAGACCGCGCCGGGTGAAAGCCCGCGCCAGCCCGGCAACGATGAGGGACTTGCCGACGTCGGAGCCGGTGCCCTGGAACATCAACGCGCGCGCCATGCCTCCTCCCCGCGCCCGCCCGGCAAGGCTTCCGCAGGCGAGGCTGCCGCCACGCTAATGAAAGGCTAGTCCGCTGGCAACGCTCCCGCGGGCGGACCAAGAGCGGATCGAGCAAGAAAAAGGGCGCGCGGCCGAACCCGCGCGCCCAGTCCCCGGAGGAGCGCCTGTTATTGAGCCAGGCGCAGGTTGGACAGCTCGTTGCCGATCGCCCGGAAGATGTCGGTCAACTCGTCGTTGGTGGGCGAGTTGTGATAGTGGGCGGGGGACGTGGCGCAGTCGCGGTAGAGGTCCTGGGTGGTGGCATTGCCGAGGTCGAACGTAATCGTATACATGATGATTCCCTGAGCCTTCATGGCGGTGCAGAGGCTTGCCATGCGGGTATTGAGAATACCGTTGGCGGTGCTGTTATTCGTGGTCCCCAGACGTCCTTCGCTCAGGCGGTTATAGGCCGTGTAATCGGCGTCGGGAAATTCGTCATCGTTGCCAAGAGGATTACCAGGAAGGCCGTCCGGCCAATCGTACCACTGGTTCTGACCGTCAGTGAGGAGGATCACCACCTTGTCCATCAACGGCGTGCCGTAGTCGAGCGGCAGCTCAGTCGGCTGCGCGCCGTCCCACAGCCCGCGCCAGTTCGGCGATATTGTGCGCCAGCCCCAGGCGAGACCCATGTTCGCCATGGTGCCGCCGCGATGCCAGGGCTCCATC
>JBOHKJ010000475.1:0-2206 GCA_050728975.1 Kiloniellales bacterium
GTCCAGCGCCGGCGATCTCATGAGCGCCGGCGACCTTATGGACGGCTAGATCGCGTTGTCCTTGAGGCGCTTCTTCAGCATCTCGCTATTGACCTGCGGGCCCGGCAGGTTGGGGTGGATCTTGAGCGCCGCCTCGAAGGAGTCCAGCGCCTTCACCGGCTCGTCCAGCGCCATGTAGACCAGCCCGCGACCCGCGAGCGCGCCGAAGTGGCGCGGCTCGCGCGCCAGCGTCTCGGTGATGTCCTCGAGCGAGCCCTGAAGGTCGCCTGTCAGGTAGCGCAGGGTCGCGCGCCGGTTCCATCCCTCGGCGTAGTCGGGCGCCAGCGCTACCACCTGGTCGAAGGCGTGCTGCGCGGCCGTGAAGTCGCGCCGGTCCATCGCGCGCGCGCCCTGCTCCATCAGCGCCGAGACGGCGCCGTCGCTGCTATGGAACCAGGCCGACCAGATGTTCATCTCGATTTCGTGCGCGCTTTGCGGGTCGGGGGCCTGTTTCAGCTCGGCGAAAAGCGGCGGCAAGCGCGGGTCGTTCTGATCGGCGCGCGCCGGCAGCGCCGCGAGAAGCAGGGCGACGGCGAGCAAAAGAGGACCGAGGGTCCGCATGGCCGAAAGTATGACTCTTCCCGCCGCGCCCGCCAAAGGCTTCGCGATCACAATTTGCGGAACGCCGCACCCGTTTCACGCAGCCGTCTCGCTAGGCTAGGCTCTGCCCCTGTCCGAAAGACAGCAAAGAGAGCAGCCGTCATGAGCGCGGAAGAGGACTACTTTCCGACCGACTACTGGCAAGCCCGGGCGCGCTTTCGCGCCGCCGCGACGGATGCCGGCGCGCATCTCGAGACTCTCGCCAATCCGGCGCTCGGGCCTGACGGCCGGGCGCTGACCTGCGACCTCGCCTGGCACGGCCCCGAGAACGCCGAGCGGATTCTGGTGACCCTCTCGGCAACCCACGGCGTCGAGGGCTTCTGCGGCTCGGCGGTGCAGAGCGGCTGGTTCGAGAGCGGACTTGCAGCCGGGCGGCCGGCGGGCGTCGCCCTACTGCAGGTCCACGCCATCAATCCGCACGGCTTCGCCTTCGAGCGCCGAGTCACCGAAGGCAACGTCGATCTCAATCGCAACTTCGTCGAACACGACGCGTCCTATCCCGCTAACTCCGGCTACGAGGAGCTGGCCGAGGCGCTCTGCCCGGAGGACTGGAGCGACGCCGCGATCGCCGCCGGCGACCGGCTGCTCGACGACTACGGCGAGCGTCACGGCATCGACGCGCTGGCGCGCGCGGTCTCCGGCGGCCAGTACAGCCATCCGCTCGGCATCTTCTACGGCGGCACCGCAGCCACCTGGTCGAACCGGGCGCTGCGCTCGATCTTCTCGCGCCTGCGCTCGGCCAAGGCGGTCGCGGCGATCGACTACCACACCGGCCTCGGCCCTTCGGGGCACGGCGAGCGCATCTGCCCGCACCCGCCCGGATCGCCCGCACTGGCGCGCGCGGAGGCCTGGTACAGGGGCGACATCACCTCGCCGGCGCTAGGCACTTCGAGCTCGGCCGAGCTCCAGGGCGTCAACCTGCTGGGCATGGAAGAGGCGCTCGCCGGCAGCGGCTGCGCGCTCACCGCGATCGCACTGGAATACGGGACCCTGCCGACGCTGGAGGTGCGCCACGCGCTGCGCGCCGACAACTGGCTCCATGCCCATGGACAACAGGGCTCGCCGAAGGGGCGCGCGATCAAGGAGCAGATCCGCGCCGCCTTCTATCCGGAGACCCGCGACTGGAAGCGCGCGGTCTGGGAGCGCGCGGTCGAGACCCAGCGCCTGGCGTTGGCCGGGCTGGCGGAGAGCTAAACGCCGCTCGCGTAGTTGCCGGCCTCGTCCTCGGCCTGTCTCGCCAGCCAGAAGGCGCCCCGCACCGCCTGCCAGAGGAACATCAGTGCCGGCAAGGTCACGATGGCGAGTCCCGAAAGCTGGGCCGGCAGCGTGACCAGTGCGTAAAACAAGGTCATGAAGAAGGCGACCAGGGCGACGAAGCGGCTGGCCTGGTAGATGCCGGCCGCGAGCAGCAGCGTCAGGCCGCAGTCGTAGAATGCGACCACGAGGCTCGCCAGCGCCTCTTCGGGCGTCCGGGCCGGATAGCTGCACTCCAACCCGTAGAGAAAATAGGCGCAGACCCGCTCCTCGCCGCTGCCGCTCAGCCACAGGGTCTGCAACAGCCCATAGC
>JBOHKJ010000476.1:0-4093 GCA_050728975.1 Kiloniellales bacterium
ATGCGGACCTGCCGCCACAGCGCTCTCGAGGCGATTCGGACGTGGTCGAACACGCCGGTCGCAAAGATCAGCAGCCCGATGGCGGCAAAGATGGCGATCAGCCGGCGAAGGGGGGCCGCCATCGCCACGGCGGCGACCGATGCGAGTGCGACCGCATCTGCGACGACCGCCAGCCAGAACGGGCTTTGGTGCAAAAGCTCTTGTGTGACATTGAAGATCAGCAGCAGGACGCCGAGCCCCAGCGCGATGCGAGCGAACGCACGAGCTAATGCCGAGCGGGGCGCGCGCACAATGGAGAAATAGAGCGCCACCGCCAGCACCACGAAAGCGCCGTAGTGCCAGAGGAAGTCCAGCGGCCGAAAGTAGAGCTCGTCGTCGTTGGACTTGAGGATGTTGTTGAGGCTGGCGAGGAACAGCACCGAGGGTAGAAAGACCGCGGCCAAGGCAGCCTGCACCCGGTAAGTCCGGCCTAATGCGGTGAGCCAGCCCAGCACCCGCCGAATCACGCCTTCGGCCCCAGCGCATAGATCGTTCTCGTGCCGCCTTTCAGGTCGAATTGCCGTTCGATGGCGAAGTCGCGGGCGAGCATTGCCTCGAAGCTCGCCTTGCCATAGTCATCGAAGACATCCTCGCGGTTGGCGAGCATCTGGCGCACCAGATCGTCGTCCTTGGATACGAACTCGACGACACCCGCCGGAGCCACGCGCCGCAGGAACGCCACGACCTCGGCCAAGGGTATGTTGCCGCCGATCGCCAGATGGTGGACCAGCGCCAAGCCGAGGAAGAAATCCGGCTTGCCGCGTTCGAGCCAGGAGCGCCGCTCGGCGAGCGCCCAGCCCAGATTTGGCGAGGGGTTGGTCAGATCGCCGACGATCGGCTGCAGCTTGGGCGAGCGTTTACCTGCCTTCTGGCTCAGGTAGAGCCGGTTGATCGCGGCCGGATCGATGTCGAAGCTGACGACCAGCTCTGCCGTCTCCGCCGCCAGGTCGGAGTATTCCCCGGTGTTGCAGCCGAGGTCCCACAGGTGTTGCGGCCGCTGCTGGCGCACCGCGCCCTGCACGAAGTCCTTCTTCCGCTGCAGGTCGGTCGAATCGTAGCTCTGCCGATCGACATAGTCGGCCCAGACGCTGTCCGCCTCCCGATAGGCGAGGCCGGCGACCAGGCGTTTCAGCCCGCGCGCGAGATTGAGGAGCGATGCCCGGCTGACGCCCGCGCGCTTGACCTCGCGCGACACCTCTTTCTGGCTTTGCCCGAACGACCTCTGCAGCCGGGCGGCCACGAAGACGTGCAGCAGGACGCCGCGCCGCCGCACGTCCGTCCAGCGGAACAGCTTGGCGGCGTCGGTCGCCGAAACGCCGGTCAGCGTGCCGCGCAGGAGCGACTGGAACTCGAGCCCGAGATGGGAGGCGAGCAGGAGCGGATAGAGACAGGTAGAGCAGAACTGGCTGTAGCCCACCCACGGCTGCCCTTCGCGATAGGGCTCGAAAGAAAGGATGTCGATCCAGACCGGCTTGCCGGCAACGAACTGGACATTGAAGGGGGTCGCGTCCTTGAGGCTGTAGCCGGCCTCGAGGCTTTCCGCGAGCAGATCGAGGGCAAGCAGCGCGGCGTCGCGCAGCATGTCGAACGACCACTCGTACGGATAGGTGACGAAAGGTATCCGTTCGTGTTCCAGGACGAACGCGCCGACCTCGTCAACAGGCAAGCCCATTTCTTCGCTCGCTCGAAGCTCGGTCCGGACGATGCGGCCTTTCTCGGCCAGGCGCGCGTAGAGGCCGCTGGCAACGAAGGCTTCGAACTCGGCTTTGCTCTTGGGTCCGAGTGTGCGGAAAACGCGGTCGTCGTGATAGAAGACCCGCCCGGCGGGATCCTTGAAGGACCCCGGATCGAAGACGATCATTCGCGATCGGTCGCGCTGGCTCGATCGTTTCGTTCCGTGCTGGGCTCGTCGACCTTGAATCCGAGCGCCGTCTTCACCCGGTGCCAGTAGAGCTTCCCGACGACCGCGATGCCCGCGACCCCGCCGAGCAGAAGCTGCAGAAGCATCCCGCCCGTGCCTGCGTCGAGGTAGGCAACGACGGTGGTCGGCGCAAAGGTCAGGACCGCGACTTCCAGAATGGCATTCGCTGCTGTCATGAGCCCCCCAAATGGCTCCCGATAACGATAGGGCTACGATTCGGCGCGGAGTTTATTACGGTCGGCTGACTCGAACAACCGTTCCAGCCGGGGCGTTGGGGCCCCCGCGAGCGGCGCGCACCGGGCCATCGGCAGCGCGAGAGGCAACCGGGGGATTCGCCCCTCTTTCAACGCGTTACAGCAGACAGCCGGGCTTCTGGGATGGCGCCGCGGCGGCCCGCGTCCTGCCCCGGGGCCCTCGCTCCTCCGCGCTAAGGCGTCAGGAGCAGCTCGGTCTGCCGGTCGCGTAACGTGCTCGCGCTCGCCCGAACCGCTTGCGACTCGTAGAGCGAGGGCACGGCGATGAAGCAGACGGTGTAGAGCAGCCTCTCGTGACCCGGTACCAGGCGGCTGCCCATGTGGATGCAGCGGGAGGTGTCCACCATGAAAGCCTGGCCGCGGCTTCCGAGCACCTGCCGGACTTCCTGCCGATCGACCCGCCGAAAGACCGTCTCGTCGGGCAGGTGCGCCGAGCCGTGGAAGCTGACCCGGCGCGACGGTCCCGGCGGAACGTAGTTGAACGGCCCGTCGTCGTCGCTCGACACGTCGGTCAGATAGACGAAAAGCTTCACCATCCTCGCGTCTTCGTAGTCCAGGTGCCAGAGCTGGGAGACCTTGTACGGCGCGGGCTGCGGGAGCGAACGCAGAAGATGGATCGAGACGATCAGCGGCAGCTCGCCGACATAGGCCGAGGCCGCCTGGACAATGCGCGGCTGAAGCGCGAAGCGAACGAAGGGCGAGCGGTCGTCGATCTCTGCTTTGCTCAAGAGGCTCGACCAGAAGTCCTTGCGGCCGCCGCTGCGGGCCACGCCTTGTCCGACATGCTGCCGGGCGGCGAGAATCAGCTCTTCGGTGAGAGCCGAGTCGAGCCCGGTCAGCATCGCGCCGCCTTCCTGGCGTAGCCGCTGCGCCATTTGGCCGGCCTCGGGGGTCTGCAGCGCTCGGGCGATTCGGCGCCGCTCCTGCTTTTCGCCCCAGCAGCCGAGCGTGCGGAAGGTCTTGATCGCGCGCCTGAGCGGGCTGCGCTTCAGGCGCAGCGCAACCTGTTCGAGCGAATAGCCGCCGCGAATCAGGCTCGACGCTTTCTCGGCTACGGTCATGACGACCTCCACCATCACTATAGACCGCCTGCCCGACGGCGTTAACGGGCTTGCGGCCTGCTTGGGTCGTGGGCCCGCGCTTCAATCCGCTTCCGCTGCTTGCTAGACTCTCGGCAAGGGGAACGCGCCATGGACTATGCCGGCTACGTCGAGCACCAGAGCAGGGTGAACGAAGCGAAATTCGGGCTCACCAGCCTGACCGCCGACGAAGTCCGCGCCGTGTCGGACTATTTCGCCAAACGCGTGCCCGATCGCCTCGCCGACGAGCGCTTTTTCGCGGTCTGTCAAGGGATTCGGAATGGGGCCGAGATCCGGGCCTTCGCAAGGCGGCTGGGCCGCCGCGTGATCGGCACCGACATCTCGATCAGCGTCCTTCAAGTCCCCGACGGCTTCCTTTGCGACTTCGGCGATTGCCCGGCGCTCTGGCGTGGCAAAGTCGATCTTCTCTACTCCAACTCCTACGACCATTCGCCCGATCTCGACAGCACCCTTGCGGTATGGAAACGGCTGCTGGCGCCCCGGGGCCTGCTGTTTCTCCAATACACACCCGCCCACGGCCATGACACTGGCCTCAGCCTCGAAGAGGTGGCCGGCAAGCTGGAGGCGGCGGGATTTTCGCTCGAAGCGATCCTGGATATCGAGCCCAGAGGAGGCATCGCCGGTCTGCTCGATCGCTGCCGGAACGTCCTGCGTCAGCTCGTGAAGCGGCTGGCGCGCCTCGTCGTGCCCAGGACCTCGTCGCTTTATTGGTCGCTCGGCTACAACCTCCGTCATGGCCCGCTGGTCGAAACCAGGGTGCTGGTCGCCAAGGGCTGAGC
>JBOHKJ010000477.1:0-2111 GCA_050728975.1 Kiloniellales bacterium
GGGCGGGGAGGGGCGGACTGCGCGCCGCGCGCGGGCCCGCCCCGATAGCAGCCTTACATCTTGCACTCGGCGGCGTAGGCGTCCTGGTGATCGGTGAAGGCCGTGCCGACGATCTCGTTGGTGAGCAGGCCGTCTTCCGCGATCACCTTGCGGACGTAGATGTCTTGGATCGGATGGTTGTTAGGCCCGAAGCGGAACTTGCCGCGCACCGATTCGAAATCCGCCTCCTTGAGCGCGGCGCGGAACGCGTCGGCCTTGGAGACGTCGCCGCCCACCGCCTCGAGCGCGCTGCCGATCAAGCGCGCCGCATCGTAGCCCTGGCTGGCGTAAAGCGAGGGCAGGCGTCCGTAAGCCTTCTCGAAGCCGGCGACGAATGCTTTGTTGGCCGGATTGTCGATGTCCTTGCTCCACTGCGAGGTGTTCACCACGCCGAGCGCGGCATCGCCCACCGCGGCCAGGATCGTCTGGTCGAAGGAGAAGGCGGGGCCGAACAGCGGGATCTCCGTGTTGAGGCCGGCCTGGGCGTATTGCTTGATGAAGGAGATGCCCATGCCGCCCGGCAGGAAGAAGAAGACCGCGTCGGGCTTGGCGTCGCGCAGCGCGGCCAGCTCGGCCGCGTAGTCGGTCTGGCCGAGCTTGGTGTAGACCTCGCCCGCCAGCTCGCCCTTGTAGAAGCGCTTGAAGCCGGTCAAAGCGTCCTTACCCGCCGGATAGTTGGGCGCCAGGATGTAGACGTTCTCGAAGCCCTGATCGGCGACGTACTTGCCCGCCGCCTCGTGCAGGTTGTCGTTCTGCCCGGCGACATTGAAGTAGTTCTCGTGGCAGCTCTCGCCCGCCAGGTCCGAGGGACCGGCGTTGGCGCTGATGTAGAACACGCCGCCTTCCACCGTCTTTGGCACCACTGCGAGCGCCAGGTTCGAGAAGACGATGCCGGTCAGTATCGGCACTTCGTCGCGCTCGACCAGGCGATCGGCGATCTCCTTGGCCTTGTCGGGCTTCAGCCCGTCGTCCTCGACCAGCAGCTCGACGGCGATGCCGCCGAGCTTGCCGCCCTCCTGCTCGATCGCCAGCGCGAAGCCGTCGCGGATGTCCACGCCCAGCCCGCTCGCCGGACCGGAGAGCGTGGTAATCATGCCGATCTTGACCGGGTCGGCCGCCAGCGCCGATCCGGCGAACGCAACCGCCAGCGCGGCCGCGGCAAAGCACATCCCTCTCATGATTTGTATCCCTCCCTGCAAAGAGGCGTGTTTTTTCTGCGCGCCTCGAAGGGCGCGGCGCCGGGCGATCCTAGAGCGGATCGCGATCGAGTGGAACCAGCTTGCGGTTCCTGTGCGGGTGGTTAAGAGAAGGCCTTGAAGGCGATCAGGGTGAAAGTGTCCTTGACGCCGGGAAGGCGCTGGACATTCTCGGTCACGAAGTGGCCGATGTCGGTGCCGTCCGCCAGATAGCATTTCACCAGCAGGTCGTACTGGCCGGAGATCGAGTGAACTTCCGAAACCTGCTCGACGCTCTGCACCGCCTCGTCGGCGACCTCGTAGGCCTTGCCGAGCTCGCACTTGATCATGACGAAGATGGTCTGCATGGGCCTGCGGCGCCTTTCCTCCGGTAGCCGCGCCCCCCGGGCGCGCGGAACCATGATAGCCGATTGCGGCCGCGGGTGAACCGCCGCCGAACTGGCTAGCCGTTTCGAACAGACGGGCGGGAAGGGCTCAGGCCGCGGGCGGGCGGCGCAGCATGAAGGCGGGCGTATGCTCGCCGAACGACTCGCTCGGCGTCGAGGGCGCAGAGGAGGGACGGCGCTCGCGCTGCGGCGGCTTGCCGTCGCGCCGCGCAGCACGGGTCTCGCCGGTCGACTTGGCCGGCTCGGGCTTGGCGGCGCTCTCGGGCTTGGCGGCAACGCCTTGGCTCGCCGGCTTGTCGGCCGCTGCACCGCCGCGCTTGCCGCGCCGGCGCCGGCGCGGAGGCCTCTCGCTTTCGCTTCTCGCCTGTTCGGTCGGTGGTGCCGCGCTTACTTCAGCGGAAGGTCGAGCGGGTTCTGCGGGCTGTTCGCTGGCCGGCTGTTCGCTGGCCGGCTGTTCGCTGGCCGGCTGTTCGCTGGCCGGCTGTTCGCT
>JBOHKJ010000478.1:0-4310 GCA_050728975.1 Kiloniellales bacterium
GATCCTTGGGGTCGAGGGCATCACGCAAACCATCGCCGATGAAGTTGAATGCAAACAGTGTGGTTGCGAGAAAGATCGCCGGGAAGGCCAGCATCCAGGGCGCCTGCTCCATGACCCGCGCTCCTTCAGAGATCAGCACGCCCCAGGACGTTAAAGGCTCTTGGACGCCGAGACCAAGGAAGGAGATGAAGCTTTCGGTCAGAATCACCTGCGGCACTGTCAGGGTCATGTAGACCACCACTGGTCCCAATACGTTGGGCACGATATGACGGAAGATGATCTTCGTGTTCGAGACGCCGCCCGCCTGAGCCGCCTCGATAAACTCCTTGCGTTTCACCGAGAGAGTCTGGCCGCGTACGATGCGCGCCATGGTCAGCCATTCGACCGCACCCAGCGCAATAAAAATCAAGAAGATATTCCTCCCGAAAACGACCACCAGGAGAATCACGAAGAACATGAACGGGAGCGAATACATGACGTCGACGAAGCGCATCATGAGGTCGTCGATCTTCCCGCCGACATAGCCGGCGATCGCGCCATAGCTGACCCCGATCAGCAGACTGACCCCGGTCGCGAGCACACCGACCATCAGCGACACGCGCGCGCCATAGAGAGTGCGGACGAAAAGATCGCGGCCGTTACCGTCGGTCCCGAACCAGTGCCGGGCGGCGAAGTCTGGCGGCGCCTGGATCCGGTCCCAATAGATCTCGTCGTACGCGTGAGGGCTGATGAGCGGCGCGAAGACTGCGAGCAGAGCAATGGCGGCAAGAACCGCCATGGAAACCACCGCCGCTTTGTTTTTCATAAGGCGGCGGAGCGCGTCCTGCCACAGGCTGCGGCCCTCCACTTCTGCCATTGCGGCCAGCCGATCCGGATTTGTGGCAACATTGGTCATCAGTCGTATCGCACCTTGGGATCTAGGTAGCCGTAGACAACGTCGACGACCAGATTGAGCAGGATGATCAGGCTGCCGTAGACTATGATCACGCCCATCACCAGCGTGTAGTCGCGGTTCAGCGCACCCTGCACGAAATAGCGGCCGATGCCCGGAATATCGAAAATGGTCTCGATTACCACCGAGCCGGTGACGAGGCCAGCCGCGGCCGGCCCAAGATAAGAGACGACGGGCAGCAATGCGCCCTTCAGGGAATGACGAACTACCACCAACTGCTCGCGCAAGCCCTTTGCGCGGGCGGTCCGTACGTAGTTTGCGTTGAGTACTTCAACCATCGAGCCGCGCGTCAGCCGAGCAATATAGGCGACTTGTGGTAATGCCAGAGCGACCACAGGCAGCAGTTTGTTTATCATGGCGCCGCCGCCCCATCCGGCAACCGGCAGCCAGGAGAGATAGACGCCGAAGACCAACGTCAGCAGCGGCGCCATCACGAAGTTAGGCACGGCAATGCCGACCATTGCGACGCTCATGATTGCGTAGTCACTGCCCTGGTTCTGGCGCAGGGCGGCGAGGACGCCCAGGGAAACCCCGATGACGATCGCCAGAAAGATTGCCATGCCGCCGAGCTGCAGGCTCGCGGGCAACCCCGCGGCGATCAGGTCGTTGACGTCGAAATCGCGGAATTTGAAGGACGGCCCGAAGTCGCCCTGCAGCAGGTCGCCGACATAGTCGAAATACTGCCAGACCAGCGGCTTATCGAGATTGTAAGCGCGCAGGATGTTGGCCTCGATCTCCGGCTGCAATTGCCGATCGGTATCGAAGGGACCGCCCGGCGCCACCCGCATCATGAAGAAGGTAATGGTTACGATCACGAACAGAGTCGGGATCGCGCTGGCCAGCCGGCGTATGAGGTAAGAATGCATAAAATCTGGCGCAGGCCGGGGCGGCGCCGCCTCGTCGGCACCGCCCCCTTCCTGGGCTCAGGCTATGATCCGATGTCCATGTAGCGGACTCGGTGGACGTCCTTCACGTTGGCGACCCACCCATCAACCGTGTTCGATACCAGGTTCTTGGAGACGTAGTAGTAGATCGGGATGTTCGGCTGCTCCTCCATCGCGATCGCTTCGGCCTGTTTCATCAGGTCCGCGCGCTTGTCCATGTCGGAAATCTGGCTCGCCTGGCTCATCAACTCGTTATACTCTGGGTTGTTGAAACCGGAGTAATTGTTGGCGCCAGTGCGGCCCTCCATCAAGTAGAGGAAGTTCTGCGCGTCGTTGTAGTCGGCGATCCAGCCGGCACGCGCGATCTCGAACTGCGCTTGATTGAGATTGGCGTAGTGGACCTTGACCTCTGTGTTGAGGAGCTTCGCCTGTACGCCCAGAGTCTCCTTCCACATGGAGGCGATCGCTATGGCAATCCGCTTGTGGTTCTCCGAGGTGTTGTAGGACAGGGTGAAGCTGAGAGGCTTGTCCGGGCCATAGCCGGCGTCTGCTAGCAGCGCCTGGGCCTCCTCAACACGCTCCTTGTACGGCATGTCCTTCCAATCGACGTAGGCGGGCTCCTCGTAGCCGCCGGCCCCCGGCGGTACGAAGCTGTAGGCCGGAACCTCGCCGGTTCCCAGCACCTTCTCGGTGATCGCCTCGCGGTCGATCGCCATGGACAGCGCGACCCGCACCCGCTTGTCGTCGAAAGGCGGCTTACGCATATTCATCGGGTAATAGTAGATACCGAGATAGGGCGACACCCGGGTCTCGTCGGGCAGCTCTTTCTTCAGCAGGTCGTACTGGTCCGACGCGAAGTCGGTCGCAAGGTCGATCTCGCCCGCACGGAAGCGCTTCTGCACCGCTGCGCGATCCTCTTGCGGATAGAAGACGACGCGGTCGATCTTGACGCTGCCGGCGTCGTAGTACTTGTCGTTCTTGACTAGCGTGATCTGGCCGTTTGGCACCCATTCTTCGACGATGTAGGCACCGTTGACGGCGATGTTCTCCGGCTTGGTCCAGTCCCTGCCGAGCTTCTCGACCAGATGCTTGGGCACGGGAAATGCCGTGTAGTGGGTCAACTGCTCGATGAAGTAGGGCGTCGGACCGACTAGCGTTATCTCAAGAGTCTTGTCATCAATCGCGCGTACGCCGAGCTCTTCGGGCGGCACTTCTCCCTTGTTCACCTGTTCGGCATTCTTAATCGGGAACAGAAGGGAAGCATACTCGGCCGCGGTATCGGGATGCAGAATGCGCCGCAGCGAAAAGACGAAGTCGCCGGCGGTGACCGGGGTCCCGTCCGACCAATTGTGATCGCGAAGCTTGAAGGTGTAGACTGTACCGTCGTCGCTGACGGTCCAGCTTTCCGCTGCGCCGGGGATCGGTTTTGCCTCGGGATCCTCGGTCGTCAGGCCGAGGAACATCTCGCCGACGATCCGGTTCTCCCACGTTCCTTGGACGAAGTGCGGGTCGAGCGATTCCGGTTCGCCCATGTTGCCGATCCGCAGCACCTTTTCGGCCTGGGCGCTGGCGGCGAAGGCCAAGCTCAGCGTGACGATCACGGCCACGCGGCGCAAGACCTTGAGGCTTACGAGTTTCATCTCTCCTGTCTCCCTGTCGGTGTCACGGTCGTCCCGGGCGCTCTAACTGGGCCTCATTTCGGGGCCTTTTCGCGAGGCGCCCGCGACCGTATTGCCGCAAAGGCTAGACGCAGCCCGAAGGGCAAACAACTCGTATCTTCGCTTAACAGAGGATTGCGCAGCCGCTCTTGATGGCGCAGTACCGGGGCAGCGACGACAATATCCAAGCAAGATAATTAGCGACGTGGCCGATTGCGAAAAACCCCGGGAACGGTAGAATCGGCTTCTCCCGCCCCTCGCAGCGGCCGACAGCTTGACTTGCTGCGGGCCGCCACCACTTGCAGGAACCTAGCCGTCATCGGCCGCGGCGGCAGCTGTTAAGGTCTTGAAATAATGTCAGATCTCGAGCGTGGGCGCGGCGGCGCCCTGGAGCGTTTCAGGTTCTTCCTGCTGTGGCTTCAACGCCCGGGACGGCTCGGCGCAGCGGTTCCAAGCGGACGCAGCCTGGCCCAGGCTATGGCCGCCGAGGTCGACCCCGGTCGGGCCGGCCTGGTTGTCGAGCTTGGGGGCGGCACAGGCAGCGTTACGGCCGCGCTATTGGCGGCTGGCGTTCCCGCCAACGATTTGATCGTAGTCGAGCGCGAGGCGGCGCTCGCTGCCTCTCTGAGGCGGCGTTTTCCAAATGTTGCAGTGATCCGGGGCGATGCCCGGCGCCTTAGGGCCCTGCTAGCGCGCAAGGGCAATCGCTTAATGCGCGGCAGCGGCGATGCTGAGGCAACGCCTAGTCCGGACAGGTCGCTCATAGGCGGCGAAGCGGCGGTCAAAGCGGTGGTCTCCTCGCTACCGCTGCTGCTG
>JBOHKJ010000479.1:0-2928 GCA_050728975.1 Kiloniellales bacterium
CCCAACCCTTTTTCCAGCAATCCTAGGACTTCACCCAGCGACGACCCAACGAAGGCCAAATCCTTACTTGGGAGCGGTAGTGGCGAAGGCTTTCGTATAATCTTCATATTATATCTGTTCTGGTATAAGTCAAGCGGCCAGGCAGCCCTGTTGCCAAGCACCCATGATCGATTGCGGCGATTTGCTGAATAACCCAAGGGCCGACGACAGCCAAGGAGTCCCGGTCCCAGCCTGCCCCCGCAACGCTTCGTTAAGCATATTCGGTGAGGATCGGGGAACCGCGGGCCAAAGGGGCCCGCCGTTCGCGCGAGTCCCACCCGAGCCCATGACCGATCGACCGGACCCCTCGGCTCCCCCCACCTCTTCCGACCGCAAGGCCGCCGGCAGCGGCGCCACCCGCCCGCAAGGCGACACGAGCGAGGCCTTGGCTGTCGCGCTCGAGGACCCCAACAAGTCCGGACGGCCGCGCATCGTCGCCAAAGGCAGCGGAGCGATCGCCGAGCAGATCCTGGAGATCGCCTTTGCCCGCGGGGTCAAGGTGCGCACCGACGCCGACCTGGTGGAGATTCTTTCGGCGATCGAGATCGACAGCGAGGTGCCGCTGCAGGCGCTCTCCGCGGTGGCCGAGATCCTGACCTACGTCTATCGCGCCGAAGAGCCCGACGGGACGGCAAGTCGCGATCGTGGGGAGCCGTCATGAGCCAGCCGCCGCAAGGGATCGCCAGCGAACTCGCCGCGCTCACAGACCTGGTGGCGCGCGAGCGTCTCGCCGCCCAACAGGGCGAGGTCGCCGACCTGACGGCGCTCGCCGGCCGCGTCGACGCGCTGTGCCGCGACGTCATGGCGCTGCCGGGCGAGCAGGGCCGCATGTTCCGGCCGCAGATGCTGGGCCTGATGGACGAGCTGAACGCGCTCTCCGGCGGCCTGCGTAGCGGGATCGACGCCATCAGGCATACGCTCGGCCAGGCCGCCGACGGCCGGCGCGCCGCGCGCGCCTATCGCGCGCCCGACGCCGCGAAGTAGCGCCGGAAGCCCGAGGGCAGAGCCCCGTGGACGTCGATCTCTATCTCCGCTTCCTGGTGGCGCTGGCCTTCGTGCTGGCGCTGATCGCGCTGCTCACCTGGGCCGCCAAGCGCTTCGGCTGGGGCGGCGCGCTCGCCGTCAAGTCCGGGCCGGAGAAGCGCCTTTCGGTGGTCGAGGTGCGGGTGCTGGATTCGCGCCGCAAGCTGGTCCTGATCCGGCGCGACGAGCGCGAGCATCTGATCCTGATCGGCCCCGGCCAGGACCTGATGATCGAAAGCGGCATTCCGGCGCGCGCGACGCTCGCCTCCGCGCCGCCACAGGAGAAGACGGCGTGAGGGCCCTCGCAGGACGCGCGCTTGCCGCGCTCGCGGCGCTGCTGCTGGCGGCGACGCCGGCCGCCGCCCAGTCTCTCAACCTCGATCTCGGCGACGGCGGCCCCGGCTCGACCGCCAGCACGGTGCTCCAGCTGATGGCGCTGATCACGGTGCTGAGCCTCGCGCCCTCGATCCTCATCATGGTGACCTCGTTCACCCGCATCATCGTGGTGCTGTCGTTCCTGCGCTCGGCGCTCGGCATCCAGCAGACGCCGCCCAATTCGGTGCTGATCAGCCTCGCGCTGTTCCTGACCGCCTTCATCATGATGCCGACCCTGCAGACCATCTTCGACACCGCGATCCAGCCGCTGGTGAACGAGGAGATCACCGAGCTCGACGCGCTGCAGCGCGCCTCCCAGCCGGTCAAGGGCTTCATGCTGGAGCACGTGCGCGAGCCGGACCTCAAGCTATTCGTCGACCTCGCCAACAACGGCCCGATCGCCGCGCCGGAAGAAACGCCGCTGCGCGCGCTCATCCCCGCCTTCATGATCAGCGAGCTGCGGCGCGCCTTCGAGATCGGCTTCCTGCTGTTCCTGCCGTTCGTCATCATCGACATGGTGGTGGCCTCGATCCTCATGTCGATGGGCATGCTGATGCTGCCGCCGATCATGATCTCGCTGCCCTTCAAGCTGATCTTCTTCGTGCTGGTCGACGGCTGGTACCTGGTCGCCGGCAGCCTGGTCCAGAGTTACGGACCCGCCGGCTAGACGCCACCACCAATCGACCTCACCCGGTCTGGCGGCGGCGCAGGTGGCCGAAGCCGACCAGCCGCTTCTCCCCCTCGTCCCACAGGGTCAGCCGCAGGCATTTCAGGCTCTGCCAGAGGGTCAGCCGGCTGAAGGCGCGCAGCGCCGGATGCTCGGCGATGCACTCGCGCAGGCGATAGTTGGGGATCCGGCTGCAGAGATGGTGGATGTGGTGCAGCCCGATGTCGGCGGTGAACCAGCGCAGCACCCCCGGCAGGTCGTAGAAGGAGCTGCCCTGCAGGGCCGCCTCCTCGAAGCTCCAGGCTCCGTCGCGCTCCCAGTAGGTGCGGTCGAACTGATGCTGGACGTAGAACAGCCACACGCCGATCGAGGCGGCGAGGATCGTGATCGGCGCCTGCACCAGCAGCACGTCGGTCACGCCGAACAGCAGCATGCCGAGCGTCATCACAGCAGCGATCGCCAGGTTGGTGCCGAGAACCGAGACGATCGCGCGCCTGCGCTTCGGCAGGCTGGGCAGCGGGAAGCGGTGCTTGACTACGAACATGTAGACCGGGCCGAGGCCGAACAGCACCAGCGGATGGCGATAGAGGCGATAGACGAGCCGGCGCCAGGGCGAGAGGCTCAGGTACTCCCGCACCGTCAGCAGCTCGACGTCGCCGACGCCGCGGCGGCTCAGGTTGCCGGAGGTGGCGTGATGGATCGCGTGGGCCTGGCGCCAGTGGTCGTAGGGCGTAAGCGTCAGGACCCCGATCGCGCGGCCGACCAGGTCGTTGAGGGCACGCGACTTGAAGAAGGAGCCGTGGCCGCAGTCGTGCTGGATCATG
>JBOHKJ010000480.1:0-8936 GCA_050728975.1 Kiloniellales bacterium
GCTACAACCAGGGGCAAGAGGCGAACGAGCTGCCCTTCGTGGTCGACATCTTCCTGATCGCGGTCGTCGCGACCGCGACCTGGCAGTTCACGGTCACCATCGCCCGCCGGGTCGAGCCGCAGCTCTACGTCAGCCTCTGGTATCTGCTCGCCACCTTCTGGTGGACGACCCTGAACATGATCCTCGGATTTTTCATCATCCCTTACACGATACCCGGGATCAACAACGCCGCCTTCCACGGCCTGTTCATTCATTACATCGTAGGCTTGTGGATCACGCCTGCGGGTTACGTCTTGATTTACTACTTTCTGCCGGTAAGCGCGCGCAACCCGCTCTATAGTCACAAGCTGTCGCTGGTCGGGTTCTGGTCGCTCGCCCTGTTCTATCCGTTCGTCGGCATTCACCACTATCTCTACAGCCCGATCGCCGATTGGGCGGAAACGCTCTCCATCATCACGTCGATGCTGCTGATCGTCCCGGTGTGGACGGTGCTGCAGAATTTCTTCGGCACCATGATCGGCCGCTGGCAGTCGCTCGGAAGCAACCTGCCGGCCAAGTTCTTGATCATGGGCTCGCTCATGTATCTCATCGGCTGCTTCCAGGGCTCGACCGAAGCGCTGCGCATGATCCAGCAGCCGACTCACTTCACCGACTTCGTGATCTCGCATTCGCACTTGACGGTGTTCGGCACCTTCGTGGTGTGGGCCATCGGCGGCCTCGTCTACACCTGGCCCCGGCTGTTTGGCCGCGAGCTGTGGTCGTTCAAGCTCGGCAACTGGTCGTTCTGGCTCATCACCTGCGGCATCTCGACCATGGGCCTGGTGCTCACCGCCGGCGGGCTGCTGCAGGGCTATGCCTGGATGGCGGGTGTCGAGTGGGTGGATTCGATCCTGCCGGTCAAGCCTTTCTGGCTGGTGCGCACCCTCTCCGGCATCTCGATGGACATCGGCATGTCGCTTCTGGTCCTCAACATGATGATGACAGTCATCAGCCGTCCGGCCGCCGAGCGCAGCGGCGCGGCAGGCTATCCGCAGCGACCGGTTCCGGCCGAGGGAGGCGGGCGATGAACCTCCGTATCGTCGCACTGGTCGCCGGCGTCGGCTTCTTCTTCCTCGCCGTCGTAACCCAGGGGCTCCTTCCCTTGGTCGAGCCGGAATCCCGCACCACCAAAGTCACCCGTGTCGTCCGCACCGATCTGGGCGAGCTCAAGTGGATGGTGAGCCACGCCACCGACTACAGCGAGCAGGAGGCGCTCGGGCGCGCAGTCTACATCCGCGAAGGCTGCTGGTATTGCCACTCGCAGTTCGTCCGCCCGGTAACCGGCGAGACCAGGCGGTGGGGGCCGGTCAGCCAGGCCGGCGAGTACGCCTTCGACACGCCACATCTCTTCTCGACTCGGCGTATCGGGCCCGACCTCACGCGAGTGGGGCTCAAGTACAGCGACGAGTGGCATTTCGCGCATTTCTGGAATCCGCGCATGGTAGTGCCCGATTCGATCATGCCGCGATTCGCCGGGCTGTTCGACGCTCCCGACGCGCCGGTCAGGATCGTCGACGACGGCTCGGGAAACCGCACCCTCGAAAAGACGCCGGACACAGAGCGGCTGTTCGACTTCGACAGCCAGGAGACCTTTGCCCTCACCCCCAACGCGGAGGGGCTCCTCTTCGTCCCGGCGGCGGCCCGCAGCAAGCTCCCTGTCATCGTGACGCCGAACGACGAATTCACCGGCGAGGCGGTACAGCTCGCAGCCACCACCGACGAGCTCGAGGGTCTGGTCGCCTATCTGCAGAAGCTCGGGATGAATCGCGGCAAGTGGCGAGACTTGTTCGAGCCGCAACGGCTCGAGGCGTCGCTCCTGTCGGTGCCGCGCTCGCAGGAATGGATTGACTATGGCCGCGAGGTCTACACGCGCCGCTGCGTCGGCTGTCACGGCGAGACGGGCGACGGCAACGGCCCGGCCGCCACATTCATGTACGAGCAGCGTCCGCGAAACTTCACGCTGGGCGTGTTCAAGTTCCGGCTGACCAAAGGCCCGATTCCGACCGACGGCGATCTGATGCGAACGATCACGCGCGGCGTGCGCGGCACCGCCATGCCGTCCTGGCACGATCTCCCGGACAAGGATCGCCTCGCAGTCATTCAATACATAAAGTACGAACTGGCGGTCGACCGCTCCGACCCGGCCGCTCCCTATGCCTACTTCGTCGAAGAGCCACCGGGCGAGCCGCTCTATATCGGCGAGCCGCCGGAGCCGTCCGAGGAGATGGTCGCGCGCGGCGCCGAGGTGTGGCGCCAGGCCAAGTGCTGGGAATGCCACGGCGACAGCGGCAAGGGCGACGGCGAGAAGGCGGCCGGCCTGAAGGACGATTTCGGCTTCTCGATCAGGCCCGCCGACCTGACGACCGGACAGTTCAAATCCGGTCCGGTAGCCGAAGACATCTTCAGGACCATGACCACCGGGCTTTCGGGAACGCCAATGCCATCCTACGGAGACTCGCTGCCGGAGGAGGACCGCTGGGCGCTCGCCTACTACGTGTTGGCGCTCTCGGCCTTCAAGGATCCGCTGACCGGCGAGCCGCTCGAGATTCCGCCCGAGGCACGGGCCGCCCTCAACGATCCCGGCCTCGAGGCGCCCTCGTCGGAGCGCGCCTACACGCCGGCGGCTGTGGACGACACGCAGCATGCCACCTTCGCCGGCGACGCCTGGGCCGAGCGCCACGGGATGGAGCATCTGGAGACGCCGCCGGGACCGATCGGCGCGGCGGCCGCCGAAAACTAAGGAGAGCGGGCATGGCTGTAACCCTGGTTCAGTTCTCGGTTGCCTTGTTCATGAGCCTGGGGGCCTTGTGCATTTTCATCTGGGCTGCGCTGTCGGGCCTCTTCACCGACGTGGAGGCGATCGCCGAGCGGGCCTATCGCACGGAGGTTGAAGACGATGAGCAGCGAGACTGAATCGAAGCGCGCCGGCCACGGCCCATCGACCGACCCGGGCGAATCGCACGAGCACGAAGAGTTGGAAGAGTATGCCGGCGGCTACATCCAGGCCCATCACGGCACCATCGCCCCCTGGCTGCTGATCGTCTATGCCGTGCTGCTGGTCTGGGGCCTCTACTACATGGTCGCCTACTGGGGAGGGCTCGGGCCGGGGCTGGACTACTAGGAACGGAAAGCCGAAGGAGTTGCAGCGATGCTGGTTGCGCGAATCGTCCTAGCGGTGGCCGCGGTAAACTTGGTTTTCCTGTTCACCGAGATCGCCCTGAACGTCCTCGGCGTCGCCGTATTTTGACGAGGTCAAGCCATGAATGAGCCCAGCATGATGCTGATCGATCTGAGTCTCGAGCAATGGATCGCGTTCGTCGGCTTCGCGATCGCCACCATCGGCTTTGCGGTCTGGATCGCCGCCTTGGTGCGTAGTAAGAAATAGCCGGGCCCAGCGCCGGCAGCGCCTCGCGCAGGCGACGGCCCAGCGCGGCCGGCACGTCTCGCGCTCCTTGCCACGAGGTGGCTGGAGAAGATGGAGCGATGAGCTATTACCTGCTCGTCTTCTTCGCCGGTTTCGCCGGCAGCTTTCACTGCATCGGCATGTGCGGCGGCTTCGCCTGCGCTCTCGGTAGCGATTCGCGCGGGCGGGTGGCGAGCGTCGCGCGCCACCTTCTCTACAACAGCGGCCGGGTCACGACCTACATCTTCCTCGGTGTGCTCGCCGGCAGCCTCACGGGGAGCCTGGTCGGCGCGCAGGGGCATGAAGGCGCCACGGTCGTGACCGGCGGTCCGCTCGACGCCGGCCAGCGCGTCCTGGCGGTCGTTGCCGGCCTTCTTATGATTGTCATGGCCCTGCAGTTCTTCGGCCTGTTGCAACGGGTTCATGGCGGCCTCGTCGGATTCGGCAGCAGCACGCTGATCGGCGCGCTGCGCAGCCTGCTGTCGGCGCGTGGCTCCGCCGCACCGCTCGCGCTCGGCGTCGTCAACGGCTTCCTGCCCTGCCCTCTCGTCTTCGCCTTCGTCGCCCAGGCGGCGAGCACCGCTTCGGCGCCGACCGGGGCCGCTACCATGGTGGCCTTCGGGCTAGGCACCTTCCCGGCAATGCTGATGATGGGCGGCGTCGGGAGAATGCTGCGGCCGGTGTGGCGGCGGCGCGGCATTCGCTTTGCAGGGTGCTTCATCCTGCTGCTGGGCCTGATCACCGTCGGCCGCGGCCTGCTGCCCCTGCATGAGCACGGGACATCGCTCGCCGAGCACGAGCAGCATCCCGCCGCTCACGAGATGCACCGATGACCGCCAGCGCCAAGCCTGCACAATGCAGCCATTGCCTGCTGCCCGTCGGCCCGCGCCCGATGCAGCGGGCAATCGACGGCGTGAATCGTCAGTTCTGCTGCTACGGTTGCTACCTGGCGTTTCAGGTTCGCAACGGGAGCGGCGAGGAATCCGAGGCGACCTGGCTCCTGATTCGGCTCGGCGTCGGCGCCTTTCTCTCGATGAACGTCATGCTGGGCAGCCTGCTGCTCTATTCCGGCACCTTCGAGCGCGCCGATGCTGAGCTCGTCCCCTGGATCCATCTTCTGCTGCTGATCCTGGCGACGCCCGCGGTGGCGATTCTGGGCGGGCCGTTCCTGCGCGATGCCTGGCTCCAGGCGCGGGAGGGGCGGCTCACCTCGGCGGCGCTGATCGCGCTCGGCGCCGGCGCCGCCTATGGTTACTCGCTGGTCAGCATGGCGGGCGGAGGGACTCAGGTCTACTTCGACACCGCGACCATGCTGCTGGTCCTCTTCACCCTCGGCCGCTATCTCGAGGCCACGGGCCGGGCTCGCGCGGTGCGCAGCCTGTCGGCGCTTCTGGAAGCCGAAGTGCAGACGGCGACGGTCGTCGAAGCGGGGGCGGAGCGGCGCCGTCCGGCACGCGACCTTTCCGTCGGCACGCTGGTCCGCGTGCGGCCGGGCGAGCGCTTCCCGATCGATGGCGTGGTGGTGGAGGGGGAGTCACACGCCGACGAAGCCGTCATCACCGGCGAGAGCCGCAGCCTGCCCAAGTCTCCCGGCGCGACCGTGATCGCCGGCAGCATCAATCTGGAAGGTGCGCTGACGATCAGGCTCAGCCGCGCCGGCTCGGCGACGCGCTGGGCGCAGATCTGCCGCGCGGTGCGCGAATCGCTTGCCGAAAAGAGCCCGATTCAGCGGGTCGTCGATCGCGTGGCCGGAGCGTCGATCCCAATCGTCGTCGCGTTGGCCTTCCTGACGGTGCTGGCATGGATGCCGTCGCTGCCCTTCGACCGCGCCCTGCTCGCCGGCCTCGCGGTCCTGGTCGTCGCTTGCCCCTGCGGACTCGGATTCGCCGCCGGCCTTGCGGGCTCGCTCGGCATCGCACGACTGGCAGGCCGCGGCTGCCTGGTGCGTGGTGGCGGCGTTCTCGAGTCGCTGGCGCAGGTGCGCGGTGTCGCCTTCGACAAAACGGGCACGCTGACCCACGGCTGGGCAAAGCTGGGCGGGGTCGAGGTGGACGACGGCGAGGAGGCCGGCGCGGCGCTGGCGCGGGCGGCGAGACTGGAGCGCCACTCGGAACACGGCTTGGCGCGCGGCATCCTCGCGGCGGCGGCAGCCGAGGGCGTCGAGCCTGTCGCGGCGACGCAAGTCCGTGCGGTGCCCGGCTGCGGCATAGAAGGCCTGGTCGAAGGCGAGCGCGTCGCCGCCGGGACCCGCGCCTGGATGAGCGATCTCGGCTGGTCGATGTCGCCACGGTTGGCCGAGCGCGCGCGCCTGCTGGAAGCGGGCGGCCATTCGATCGTCTATCTCGGCTGGGGCCGGCGGGTTCACGCCGTGCTCTGGCTCGACGACACGCCGCGGCCCGAGGCGCGCGACACGATCGACGCGCTGCGTCGCTCGGGACTGGGCGTGGCCCTCCTGACCGGCGATCTCCCGGCGGTGGCGCAGCGCGTCGCACGGACCGTCGGCATCGACTCCTGGCGTGCCGCGCTCTCGCCAGAGAGCAAGAAAGCCGCACTCGCGCAGTTGCGCGTCGAGCTGGGTCCGGTCGCCATGGTCGGCGACGGTCTCAACGACGGGCCGGTGCTCGCCGCCGCGGACGTGGGCATAGCGGTGGGCAATGCCACCGACCTGGCGCGCGAGGCGGCCGACCTGGTGCTACCGAAGGATGGGCTGTGGCTGCTTCCCTGGGCGATCGGCGTCGCCCGGGAGGTGCGCAAGACCATCCTCGCCAGCCTCGCCTGGGCCTTCGGCTACAATCTCGTCGCCCTCGGCCTGGCGACGCTTGGGCTGCTGCAACCGCTCGTCGCCGCCGGCATGATGGCGGCCTCCAGCCTGATCGTAGTGCTCGTGTCCCTGCGACTCGAGCGACTGCCCGAGCCTGTCCCGGCGGGAAGCCCCCTACCCGAGACGCAGACGATAGCTCCGCCTCAGGCCGCACCCAGCACGGCCGTCGGAGCCGGCCTTGCGGCTCCCGCCCGTCAATTCATGCAGGACGCATAAGAAGCGCCTTCAACCGAACACATCGTGGGTGAAGGCGGCGTACCAGCCCTCCGCATGCCGCACCGCCTGCGCGCGCGTCTCGGCGCTTTCCTCGACCTTGCTGAGAAAGAGATCGGCGATCTTGACCGTCCCGCCTGCGGCTTTGAAGCTAATGGCGTCCGCCACCGCATCGTCGGGCGCGAGGAAGGTGAAGCAGGTGTTGAAGAGCCGGGGCGTTACAGGCTCGGCTCCGCTGAGCGCCGCCAAAATGGCGAAGGCACAGGCCTTGGCCTGGCTGTTGGTGGCGTAGGCCGACTTCGGCATGTCGCCGAGCGTGATCGCATCGCCGACGAGGTGGATATCGGGGTGCAGCGTCGATTCGAAGCTGGTCGGGTCGACCGGGCACCATCCCGACCCATCGGCGAGCCCGGTCTTTCGCGCCAGAGATCCGGCCACCTGCGGCGGGATGACGTTGGCGACCGTGGCCTTGAAGCTGTCGCCTGCAGTCTTGATTGTCCGCTCCTGCGCGTCGATCGCGGTCACGCCGCCGGTGAACTGGCCGGGCAGCCATTCGATCATGCCGGGATAGTGGCGGCTCCAGGCATCCTGAAACAGCTCCTGCTCGAAGAAGCTGTCCTTGGCATCGAGGATCACGATCTTCGAGCGCGGCTTGTGGTGCTTGAAGTAGTGCGCCACCAGCGAGGCGCGCTCGTAGGGGCCGGGCGGACAGCGGAAGGGATTGGGGGGCGCCACGATCACGAAGAGGCCACCATCCGGCATGCTCTCGAGCTGCTGCCTCAAGAGCACGGTCTGCCGGCCGGCGACCCAGGCATGGGGCAGCACCGACGCAGCGATCTCGTCATAGCCCTCGATGGCGTCGAAGCGGAAGCCGATGCCGGGGGCTACGACGAGCCGGTCGTACGACAGGCGCTTGCCGTCTTGGAGCTGCACCGACTTACTGGTCGGATCGATCGCCGCCGCCTGGTCATGGATGACGGCGATGCCATGGCGCTCGCTGAGAGCCTCATAGCCGTGCGTGAGCGATTCGAATGAGCGCAGTCCGGCGAGATAGAGGTTGCTGAAGAAGCAGGTCGTGTAGCGCCGCTTCGGCTCGACCAGCGTCACCTCGATCGACTTGCTGCCAAGCGCCAAATACTTGGCAACCGTCGCACCGCCAACACCGCCGCCGATCACGACGACGCGCCCCTTGGCCTGGCCCAGCGCCGCGCGCGGGGCGAGCGCCGCCAGGCAAGTCGCGCCGGCAAGGCAGCCGAATCCACGACGTGTCAAACAGTTCATGGCTGCTTGCGTTCCTTTCCTTGCTCGGCGAGGTAACGCGACACAGTCGCGATCTCCTCCTCGGTGAGCGTGAGGGCGACAGCATGCATAATCATTCCCGGCCGTTCGCCCGACTTGAACGCCTGCATCATGCGAGCGAGGCTCTCGGCATCCTGGCCGACGATGGTTGGAATGCCTTCATCGTGGCCATCGAGGCGGTGACAGGACGTACAGCTCGCAGCCAACCGAGCGCCTTGGCTGCTGTCGGCGGTGGCGATGCGGGGTGCGACGAGCAGTGCCGTACCGGCGACGATCGACGGCCCGGCGATCGATGCCATGCCGAAAAAGAGCCGCCATCCGGTGGTCCCCGGCCCAGACCTCGCCGGCAGCATCGCTCTAAGGAGGGTGGCAAGCGTCACGGGCGCGCGCTCGTCAGGTGACCGTGAGATCCTGCTCGAGGGAGTAGACGGCGCCCCCGTCTTCCTTCCACACGAACTCGATTCGCCCGCTTTCCGTCGCGCGCAGGTAGAACTCCAGATAGGGATTGGCCGCGACGGCCTCGTGCAGATCGACGCTGAACGCCAGAGCCCCGTTATAGCGGCAGGTAAAATTGTTGATGATCCTTCGCGGAACGACGTTGCCCCGGCTGTCGCGCCTCAACCCGGTCTCCATCTGGTGGGTGATCAGGGTCCTCACCTGGACGATTTCGCCCTTCGTTGCCGTGCTCGGTACTTGCACACGCGGCGCCAGCGCGACCATTCGTGGCCTCCCCCTGTTGCCTCAGGCACAACCGTTGCTGGACACCTCGACCCAGGCGGTGGACAGCAGCAGCGCGTCGTCGCTCGTCTCCGCCACCGCCACGACATGCTGCGGCGCGGCAAGCCGGATCCGCGTCGACACGCGCGCCCGGCCGCTCTGCGGCGTGAAGCGGAAGCCGGCGACCTCGATGAGCGGGTTCTTCGGTGCGAAGACACGGATCGACCGGACATGATCCGCTACCGTCATCGGGCTCTCGACCTCGAGGTCGAGCGGAACGGTGTAGCCGTTTGCGAACACCGGCGGCATCACGAGTCGCAATCGGTCCGACCGTACTGGCGCCCTGCCGAAGATCCGGGTGGCCAGCTCCATTTCCGGGTCGGCCGCGCGCAAGGCCCGCGGCGCAGCAAGCGCGATGCCGACGAGGCCGGCGGCGCGCAGGAG
>JBOHKJ010000481.1:0-1721 GCA_050728975.1 Kiloniellales bacterium
CTGCCGCAGGGCGGTCTCGCGCTGCGCGGCGGGCTCGCCTTCGTTGCCGAGCTGGCGCAAGCCGCGGACGGCTGCCGGCTGGCGCGCTTCGAGTTCTCGACCGAGCAGGTCTACCTCGTCGCCTTCACCGACCTGGAGATCCGCGTCTACCGCGAGGGCGTCCTGCAAGCGACGCTCGCCAGCCCCTATGCGGCGGCCGATCTCGCCGGGCTCGACTGGACCCAGTCGCTCGACACTATGATCCTGGTCCACCCCCAGCACGCGCCGCGCCGCCTCCTGCGCCAGGGCAGCCACAGCGCCTGGGCGCTCTCGACGCTCGCTCTTACCAATCCGCCCAAGCA
Organism: Kiloniellales bacterium; assembly: GCA_050728975.1. Lineage (GTDB taxonomy): Bacteria > Pseudomonadota > Alphaproteobacteria > Kiloniellales > JBOHKJ01 > JBOHKJ01. The sequence goes on from JBOHKJ010000481.1 coordinate 342, forward strand.
CGAGTTCGGGCTTTCCTATCCGAATCTCGCGATTACGCCGGGCGCGGTCTCGGGCAGCGGCGTCACGCTCGCCGCCGACGCGCCCTGGTTCGAGGCGAACGACATCCAGGCGACCGTCAGCGGCAACGGCGGCATCGCAAAGGTGACCGCCTTCGCCTCGGCCAGCGAGGTCACGGTCGACGTCACCACGCCCTTCGCGAACACGAACCAGATCGCCGCCGGCGCCTGGTCGTTCGACAAGGAGAGCGCGACGGTCAAGGACGAGGCCGCCTGGTCGGACCGCCGCGGCTGGCCGCGCTCGGTCTACCTCTTCGAGGGACGGCTCTACTTCGGCGGCTCGCGCTCGCGCCCGCAAACCGTCTGGGGCTCGCGCGCCAACAAGTTCTTCGATTTCGCGACCACGGAGGAGGCGCTCGACGACGAGGCGGTGGAGATGACGCTCGACAACGACCGCGTCTCGGCGGTCGAGCAGCTCTACGCGCTCGACGATCTCTTCGCGTTCACCTCCGGCGGCCTGTTCGTCAACGGCGAGAGCCCGGTCTCGCCCGCCAACTTCTACTTCCAGCGCCACTCGGAGCTGCCGGCCGCCCACATCCGCCCGGTCGAGCTCGACGGCTCGGTCGCCTTCGTGCGGCGCGGCAGCGACGGCCAGCACCAGAGCCTCTACGAGCTGGTCTACGACGACGCCAAGCAGATCTACCTGGCGCAGGACCTGGCGCTGCTCGCCTCCTCGCTGATGCGCGGACCCGTCGACATGGCAGCAAGGCTCGGCAACGAGAGCGACAGCGCCAACCACCTCTTCGTCGTCAACGGCGACGGCACGGTCGCGGTGCTGAACAGCCGCAGGAGCCAGCAGATCACCGGCTGGACGCTGATGACGACGCAAGGCCAGATCCGCAACGTCGCGGTGGTGGGCAACGAGGTCTATTTCCTGGTCGAGCGCAGCATCGACGGGCAGCCGCGCTTCTTCGTCGAGCGCCTCGCCCAGACGCACCGGCTCGACGCCTCGCTGCTGCTCGCCGCCGGCGCGCCGCAGACGAGCTGGAGCGGGCTCGGCGTGCTGGAAGGCGCGGCGGTCGCGCTGATCGGCGACGGGGCGGCGCTGGGCGACGCCACGGTCTCCGGCGGCGCGGTCGAGACGCCGCACGCCGTCTCCACGCTGGAGGCTGGCCTCTCCTTCGACTGGGCGGTCGAGACCATGCCGCTCGAAGCGCAGCTTTCCGACGGCACCTTGATCGGCAACCGCCACCGGATCGTGCGCGCCACCGCACGGGTCAAGGATACCGCCGGCCTCGCAATCAATGGCCGGCCGACGATCTTCCCGGCCTTCGGCGCCAACCTTCTCGACGCGCCGCCGCCGACCTTCACGGGCTTGAAGAC
>JBOHKJ010000482.1:0-2933 GCA_050728975.1 Kiloniellales bacterium
GGCGGTCACCTTTGCGATGCCGCCGTTGCCGCTGACGGTCGCCTGGAGGTCGTTCGCCTCGAACCAGGGCGCGTCGGCGGCGAGCGTGACGCCGCTGCCCGAGACCGCGCCCGGCGTAATCGCCAGCGCCGGATAGGAGAGCCCGAACTCGTGCTTGGGCGGATTGGTAAGAGCGAGCGTCGAGAGCGCCCAGGCGCTGTGGCTGCCCTGGCGCAGCAGCCGGCGCGGCGCGTGCTGGGGATGGACCAGGATCATGGTGTCGAGCGACTGGGTCCAGTCGAGCCCGGCGAGATCGGCCGCCGCGTAGGGGCTGGCGAGCGTCGCCTGCAGGACGCCCTCGCGGTAGACGCGGATTTCCAGGTCGGTGAAGGCGATCAGATAGACTTGCTCGGTCGAGAACTCGAAGCGCGCCAGCCGGCAGCCGTCCGCGGCTTGCGCCAGCTCGGCAACGAAGGCGAGCCCGCCGCGCAGCGCGAGACCGCCCTGCGGCAGGCCCAGCAGGTTGGCGATCTCCAGCGCGCCCGAGTAGTAGGCGCGGATGTCGCTGCGCGCCGCCAGCGTGTCGTCGAGCATGCCGGACGCGAAGCCGTAGACCTGAATGGCCGTGCGCCGGGTCATGCCTGCCTCGCGGCGATCAGCGTCCAGTCCTCGACCGCGCCCGGCGTCTCCTCCTGGGCGTCGATGGATTTGGCGCGCTGGAATTCCGCTTCCGCGAGCTTGGCCAGCGCTTCGGTGCGCGCGGTGTTCTCGGTCAGCGGCAGGGAGAATTCGGCGGCGAGACGCGCGATCAGCGCCATGTCGAAGAACGGCGGGAAGGCGCTCTCCTCCGGCCGGAAGATGTAGGTCAGCACCACGCCGTCGCGGTTCGTGTGCAGGCGGCGCTCGTGGATGCGGTAGTCGAGTCCGCGTCCGCGCGCCGCCTCGCGGTCGCCGAGCGAGAGCGCGCGCAGGAATCCCGCCGGAAGCTGATAGGCATGAGCGAAGTCGGCGAGCGGTGCTGCGGCCAGCTTGGGCAGGCTCGCCTGCGCGGTGGCGAAGTTCCAGGGATGCGCCGAGACGAGCGCGTCGCGCACCGGATCGAACAGCAGGCCGGCGACCTGCGCCTCCGCGCTGCCCTCCTCGAAGGAGGCGATCGGCTGCGCCCCCAGCTTGATGAGCGCGCGCGAGGCGAGTGCCAGCTTGCTGAGCGCCATGGTGTCGTACCTTTCGTCGATCTCGAATCCGTTGGGAGGACGCTCCGGCCGGTGGCTTCGCAGCCGCCCGGCCGGAGGTTTCGCTTGGCTCTAGTCGGTGTCGGCTGCGCCGACGGCGACGGCGTCGCTGGTGTCGACCGTGCCGCTGGCGTTGGCGTTCACCACCGAGATGCCGTGGCCGTCGCTGGCGTTGACGATCAGCCAGTCGCCGACCCGCAGCATGGCGGCGGCGGCGTCGAAGTAGCCGGCGCTGTCGATCGCCGCCTTGCTGTCGGCGCTGGAGCGGTAGCCCCAGATCGAGATGCCGGCGCCGCCGCCGGCGAGCAGTTCCAGGTTCGCGGATTGATAGGCCATGGGTGTCGCTTCCTTCGCTTCGCTTGTGTCGTGGGATGCCGTTCGCGTTTCGTCGCGTCGCCTTACGCTTCGAGGCAGCGCAGGGTGACGATGCCGGTGGCGTCCACCAGCACCGCGCCCTGGCTCATCGAGGAGTTGACGAAGTGCGCGGCGCGGTCGCCGTGCCAGGAGATGTCGGTCTTGACCTCGGCGCCGCTGGCGTGACCGACCGCGGTCTTGTGGTACCAGTGGCAGAAGCGCACCGAGCCGGCCTTGGTGAGACCCGAGTGCGGAATCCACAGCGTGCCGAGCCAGCGCTTGGCCTCGGTGCCCTTCCAGGGCAGCTCCTCGGGCCCGACGTAGTCGGCGTTCTTGAACTCGTTGATGTCGAGCAGCTCCGACCACTGCTTCCAGCCGACCGCGGCGAAGCGCTCGCCGTCGTCGGGCACGTCGGCTTCGCCCAGCAGCTCGTAGGCCGCCAGGATCTTCGCCTTGGTGAGGCCGTCGGTATCGTCGAGCGCGTAGTTGGTGGAGAGATCGAGCGCGCCCACGATCAGCTCGTCGGTCTTGCGGCCGAGCGCGTAGGCGCCGGCGTCGGCCAGCACCTTCTGCTCCGGCACGTTGGTCTTGAGCTCGTCGAGGCGGTCGACCCAGTCGCCCGCGTAGTAGTCGGCCAGCAGGCATTCGACCGGATCGTGGCTGACGCTCATGGTCGGCACCTTGCCGTGGCGCGCCTTGGTGCTCGCCGTGCCCTTGCCGACCTTGTGGAACACGGTCGACGCGCCCTTGACGTCGTCCTTGCGGCGCACGGTCTCGCGCAGCTTGCTGCCCTTGCGCTGGTAGGCGGTGTGGACGTTGGCCTGGAATTCCTTGATGAAGGCGTTGGTGATCTGTTCGGTCATCGCGGGCTCGCACCTCTCTCTGCTTCGGTTGCTCGGGTCGGGCGAGAGGGGCCGAGGGCGCCGCTGGGCGCTCGTGCCGCGACAAGCGGCGGGCCGGGGCCAGGCGCTCCAGGGAGGAAAGCGCGGGGCCGGGACGGCGGGGTGCGCTTGACGACGGCGCCCTCGTCCCTCTCGTCCGGTCCCGGGCCTGTAACGCCGGCCACGGGCGAAAGCGGGTCGAAGGCGCCGCGGGTCTGAACCAGGAGAGGCCGCGGGCGGCCGGGGAGAGGAGCGCGCCGGGTCTGGCCAGGAGGGGCCGGCGCTGGGGCGTAGCGCGCTTTAGCTTTGGGGGTGCGCGGTACGTTGCCCAGACTATGGCATCTTTACCGCAAGCGAGTCAAGCGGAAAAATCGCGCCCGCTGCAACAGCCGGCCGCCGCCCGTCGCCCGTCGCCCGTCGCCCGTCGCCCGTCGCTGGGGCCGTTCCTAGGCGGCTAATTCGCCGGGCACTCGACCCAGATGTCGTG
>JBOHKJ010000483.1:0-4126 GCA_050728975.1 Kiloniellales bacterium
CCTTGGCGCGGTTTGGCGTCGGTCAAGGTTTGCGTCGTGTCGATGACGAGCGGTTGCTGGTCGGCGCAGGGCGCTATAGCGTCGATATGACTCTGGAGAACGCGCTGCACGGCTTCGTTCTACGCAGCCCACTGGCCCATGCCGAGATCGCCGGCATCGACCGTGCCGCCGCCAAGGCCGCGCCCGGCGTGGTTGCGGTCTACACCATCGAAGACCTCGACGCGGCCGGGATCGGCCCCAATCCCTGCGTCGCGCCGATGCCCGGCAAGAACGGGACCGAGACCGTCACGCCGCCGCGCCCGATCCTGGCGCGCGGCCGGGTGCGCCACGTCGGCGACCCGGTCGCCTTCGTGATCGCCGAGACGCTGAACCAAGCGCGTGACGCCGCCGAGATGATCGTCGTCGACTACAGCGAGCTGCCGTCGGTGACCGATACCGCCGCCGCCGTCGATCCGAGCGCGCCGCAAATCTGGGAGGAGGCACCCGGCAACGTCGCAGTCGACTATGAGCTGGGCGACAGCCAAGCGACTACGGCCGCCTTTGCCAAGGCGGCGAGGACCGTCGCGCTCGAGCTGGTGAACAACCGCGTGGTGGTCAACGCCATGGAGCCGCGCGCGGCACTCGCCACCGTCGAGGCCGGAAGCGGGCGCCTGACGCTCTACACCTCGACCCAAGGCTCGCACTCGCTGCGCGCCCTGCTGGCGAGGCAGATCCTGAACATTCCCAGCAAGCAGCTGCGCGTGGTGACGCCCGACGTCGGCGGCGGCTTCGGCATGAAGCTCTTCGCCTACGCCGAGCAGGTTCTGGTGCTGTTCGCCGCGCGCGCGCTCGAGCGCTCGGTGCGCTGGACCGCCGAGCGTGGCGAGTCCTTCCTCAGCGACAGCCAAGGCCGCGACCACGTCAGCCGGGCGGAGCTGGCGCTCGACGGCGAGGGCCGCATCCTCGCGCTCCGCGCCAGCACCATCGCCAACCTCGGCGCCTATCTCTCCAACTTCTCGCCCTACGTCGCGACCAACGCCGCAAGGATGATGTCCGGCCTCTATCGGATTCCGGCGATCTATGCCGAGATCAAAGCGGTCTTCACCAACTCCGTGCCGACCGACGCCTATCGCGGCGCCGGCCGGCCCGAGGCGGCCTACCTGGTCGAGCGGCTGGTCGACTACGCCGCAAGCGAGATCGGCCTCGACCCGGCGGAATTCAGGCGCCGCAATTTCATCCCGGCGAGCGCGCTGCCCTACACCACGCCGACCGGCATCACCTACGATTCCGGCGACTACGCCGAAATCCTACGGCGCGCGCTCGAAGCGGCGGACGTCGACGGCCTGGATGCGCGCAAGGCGGACTCGCGCAAGCATGGACGGCTGCGCGGGCTCGGCATCGCTACCTACGTCGAGGCCTGTGGCGCCTCGGGCAAGGAGATGGCACGCATCGCGCTCGACCCCGACGGCGGCATCACGCTCACTATCGGAACCCAGACCAACGGCCAGGGCCATGCCACCGCCTACACGCAGCTGCTGCACGACAAGCTCGGCTTCGCGCCGGAGATGATCCGGGTGCGCCAGGGCGACAGCGACGCGCTGTCGTTCGGCGGCGGGACCGGCGGCTCGCGCTCGCTGCTGATGGGCGGCTCGGCCACTCTCAAGGCCGCCGAGCAGGTGATCGCCAAGGCTACGGCGCAAGCCGGCCAGCTGCTGGAAGCGGCCGAGGCGGATCTCGAGTTCAAGGACGGCGCTTTCACCGTGGTCGGCACCGACAAGCGGGTCGACTGGACGGCGCTCGCCACGGCCAGCCGCGCCAACGGCGCGGAGGCCATCGACGAATCCGCCGAGTTCACCGGTCCGCCCAACACCTATCCCAACGGCTGTCACGTCTGCGAGCTGGAGGTCGAGCAGGAGAGCGGTCGAATCGTCATCGCGCGCTATCTCGCCGTCGACGACTTCGGCAAGGTGGTCAATCCGCTGCTGGCTGCCGGCCAGGTAACGGGTGGCGTGGTGCAGGGAATCGGCCAGGCACTCCACGAGCGCACGGTTTACGATTCCGAGAGCGGGCAGCTCGTCACCGGCTCGCTGATGGACTATTGCCTGCCGCGCGCCGACGACCTGCCGCCGATCGAGGTAACCTTCGCCGAGGACTGGCCCTGCGTCACCAACGACATGGGCGTCAAGGGTGCGGGCGAAGCCGGCAGCATCGGCGCGCCGCCGGCGGTGATCAACGCGCTCTGCGACGCGCTCAAGCCGCTCGGCGTGCGCCACGTCGACATGCCGGCGACCCCGGAGCGGGTGTGGCGGGCGATGCAAAACGCAAAGGCGGGATGATGGGCCTGGAAAACGCCTTGACCCTCGACCGCGCGCTCGCCGAGCGCCTGGTCGAGATCGCCGAGCAGGCCGGTCAGGCGATCCTCAGGATTGCGCGCGAAGGCTTCGACGTCACGCGCAAGGCCGACAATTCGCCGGTCACCGCCGCCGACGAAGCGGCCGAGGCCATCATCCTTCCGGCACTGGAGGCGCTGGCCGCAGGCGTGCCGATCGTCGCCGAAGAGCGCGTGTCGCGCGAAGGCCTTCCCGAGATCGTTTCGGCTGCCAGCTTCTGGCTGGTCGATCCGCTCGACGGAACGCGCGGCTTCGTCGAAGGCAAGGACGACTACACCGTCAACATCGCGCTGGTGCGCGGGCGGCTGCCGGTTGCCGGCGTGGTGCATGTGCCGCCGATGGGCAAGACCTGGGCGGCGGCCGGTAGCATCGCGCTGTTGTGCGAAAGCGGAAAGGCGCCACGGCCGCTCGCGGTGCGCCGGATGCCGGCCGAGGGCGCGACGGTGGTGGCGAGCCGCCATCACGGCGATCCCAAGCGTCTGGAGCAGTTCCTCGCCGGTGCCAAGGTGGCGGGTCACACCAATATCGGCAGCTCGATCAAGTTCTGCCTGGTCGCCGCAGGCGAAGCCGACATCTATCCACGCTTCGGCCGCACCATGGAGTGGGACACCGCGGCCGGTCACGCGGTGCTGCTGGCGGCAGGCGGCGAGGTGACGACGCTGGAAGGCGCACCGTTGACCTATGCCAAGGACGGATTCGAGAATCCACCCTTCGTGGCGCGCGGACGCAGCTAAGCAAAATCTTGATTCGCGCTGTGACATTTCTCGCAGAACAGGTCCGCGCCCTTGACCCCTGGAGCCGCGAGGCGCAGACTTTTGCTCACGTGGTCGGCGAGAACCGACGACGCTTCAGCCGCCGTACGCCCGTACGGTGACTCTCGGTGGGCCTCACTACCGCGGGTGGGGCAGGCACCTAGAACCGCTCAGTGGAGCAGAAGTCCGGGAGCCTCCTGTAATGGAGCGCTCCCGGCACGTTTGTGGGCGCCAAAACAGGGCAATCCGCGCCGGCTCCCGTCGCCCCCGCTCCCATCGCCACCGCTCCCATCGCCACCGCTCCCATCGCCACTGGCCATCGACTAGACTGGCGCCGCCATGAACGGCCTCGAGCCTCTCGCGCGTACCGATCTCCGCCTGCCCGGTCGCGAAGCCCTCGTCGAAGCGGCGCGGCTCATCGCCGCCGGCCGGCTGGTCGCCTTTCCGACCGAGACGGTCTACGGCCTGGGTGGCGACGCCACCAGCGAGCGCGCGGTCGCGGCGATCTTCGCCGCCAAGAAGCGCCCGAAATTCAATCCGCTGATCGTCCATGTCGCCGATCTCCTGGCGGCCGAGCGCCTGGCGGTCTTCGATGAGCGCGCTCGTGCCCTCGCCGCCCGCTTCTGGCCCGGGCCGCTGACGCTGGTGCTGCCGCGCCGCGACGACTGCCCGGTGGCGCTGCTGGCCTCGGCCGGACTCGACAGCCTGGCGGTGCGGGTGCCGGGCCATCCGGTGGCGCTGGCCCTGCTGGAGGCCTGCAAGCGGCCGCTCGCCGCGCCCTCGGCCAATCCTTCGGGCGCTGTCAGCCCGACCACCGCCGAGCATGTGATCGAGGGACTCTACGGCAGCGTCGCGCTGGTGCTGGACGGCGGCCCCTGCCCGCTCGGCCTGGAATCCACCGTGATCGACCTGACCGGCGAGGCGCCGCGCCTGCTGCGCCCGGGCGGCGTCACCGAAGAGGCGCTGCGCGAGGTCCTGGGGCCCTTGGCGGGCGCCGAGGCGGGC
>JBOHKJ010000484.1:0-16396 GCA_050728975.1 Kiloniellales bacterium
CCGATATCGCTCGCCGAGCTGGCGAAGATCGCCGGTGCCGAGCTGCAGCCGGCCTCGGCTGGCGGGCAGCTGATCAGGGATGTGGCGCCGCTCGAGACGGCCGGTCCCGACGATATCTCGTTCCTCGACAACAAGCGCTACCTTCCGGCCTTCGCCGCCACCAAGGCCGGGGCCTGCCTCGTCGATCCCGGCTACGCCGAGCGGGCGCCTGCCGATGTCGCGCTGCTGCTCACCTCCAGGCCCTACCGCGGCTACGCTCTGGTTGCGCAGGCCTTCTATCCGGTTGCCTCGACGACGCCCGGCCGCCATCCGACTGCTGTGGTCGATCCGAGTGCCAGGATCGGCGAGGGATGCACGCTACAGCCCTACGCGGTGATCGGCCGCAACGTGGAGATCGCTGCGCGGTGTAGCATCGGTTCGCATGCAGTGATCGAACCCGGTGTCGTGATCGGCGAGGCCACCGAGGTCGGTGCCCACGCTTGGTTGAGCCACTGCCTCATCGGCCGACGCTGTCTGTTACACCCGGGCGTCAGGATCGGCAGTCGGGGCTTCGGCTTCACGCTCGATCCCGAGGGCTATCTCGACGTTCCCCAACTCGGACGGGTTATCGTCGAGGACGAAGTCGAGATCGGCGCCAATTCGACCATCGACCGCGGAGCCGGTCCCGATACGGTGATCGGTGCCGGGTCCAAGATTGATAATCTGGTTCAGATCGGGCACAACGTGCGCCTTGGCCGGGGCTGCGTCCTGGTCGCCCAATCCGGGATCGCCGGTTCCACGCGTCTCGACGATCATGTGCTGGTCGCGGCTCAGGCTGGTGTGGCCGGCCATTTGTCGATCGGCAAGGGAGCAAAAGTGATCGCGGCAGCCGGAGTGATGCGCGACGTACCGCCCGGCGAGACGGTCGGGGGCGCCCCGGCGATGCCAATCAAGGAGTTTTGGCGGCTGGTTACCCTATGGCAGCGCCAATTGAAGGCGAGGGGGAAGACCGATGAATGATCAGCAGCAAGGCCCGCGCCGGGATCTGCGCACCGCCGACATCTTGCAGATTATGCAGATGGTGCCGCATCGCTATCCTTTTTTGCTGATCGATCGTGTGATCGAGATCGTGCCCGGCTCTCACGCGGTCGGCATCAAGAACGTCTCGATCAACGAGTCCTTCTTTCAGGGTCACTTCCCGCGCCAGCCGATCATGCCGGGCGTGCTGATCATCGAGAGCATGGCCCAGACTGCCGCGGTTCTGGTCGTGGAGACGCTGGAGGGTGCCGCGGCGGGCAAGCTGGTTTATTTCATGTCGATAGACGATGCGCGGTTTCGCAAGCCCGTCGTCCCTGGCGATTCCGTAGCGATCCACGTCAGCGCGCTACGCAATCGCGGCAACATCTGGAAGTTCTCCGGCGAAGCCAAGGTCGAAGGCAGGACGGTGGCGGAAGCGCGCTTCTCCGCGATGATCATGGACGACTGATGGCGGATATCCACCCGACCGCGATCGTCGAAAAGGGAGCCGAGCTGGCGGCCGGCGTGCGCGTCGGCCCCTTCTGTGTCGTGGGCTCTCATGTGCGTCTCGCCGAAGACGTGGTGCTGCACAGCCATGTCGTGGTTGCCGGCCGTACGACGATCGGCGCACGCAGTCAGATCTACGCCTTCGCCTCGATCGGCAATCCGCCGCAAGATCTGAAATACAGGGGCGAGGCCTCCGAGCTGATCGTCGGTAGCGACACCACGATTCGCGAGTACGTCACGATGAATCCGGGCACCGAAGGCGGCGGCATGGTGACGCGGATCGGGGAGCGTGGCTTTTTCATGATCGGCGCCCATGTCGCCCACGATTGTCAGGTCGGCAACCAGGTCATCATGTCGAATCACTCGGCGATCGCCGGCCATGTGATCCTGGAGGACAACGCCATCCTCGGTGGACACGCGGGCGTGCACCAGTTCGTGCGGATCGGACGCAATGCCATGGTCGGCGGCATGACCGGCGTCGACCAGGACGTGATCCCCTACGGACTGGCGATGGGCGAGCGGGCGCGGCTGCTCGGCTTGAACGTTGTGGGCTTGCGGCGCAATGGCTTGGACCGCGCCGAAATCCAGCGCATGAACGGGGCGGTGAATACGCTGTTCAACGGCGAAGCGACGCTGGCCGAACGGGTCGCGACAATTGCCGAGACCTACGCCGAGAGTAGGCCGATCATGGACATCGTCGAGTTCGTCAAGGCCGGCTCGTCGCGACCGCTCTGCCAGCCCAAGGACGCGCATGCCCCCTAAGCTGGGGATCCTGGCCGGACGGGGCCCGCTGCCGCGTCGGCTGGCCGAGCTCTGCCGGGCCGAAGGGCGGCCGGTATTTCTGCTGGCCTTCGATGGGCAGACGGACGCCGAAACCCTTGCCGACTTCGAGCACGCGTGGATTCGCCTTGGCGCGGTCGGACGAGGCTTCGAGTTGCTGCGCGCGGCCGGCGTCGAGGAGCTGGTGATGGCGGGCGCCATGCGCCGTCCGGCGCTCTCGGAGCTGAAGCCCGATCTCGCCGGCGCCGCTTTCATCGCCAAGGCCGGCATCTCTGCGCTTGGCGACGACGGGTTGCTGAAGGCGATCGTTCGCCGCCTGGAGGAAGAGGGCTTTCGCGTGCGGGGCGTGGACGAGCTGATCGGCGGGCTTCTGGCACCGGCTGGGGTTTGGGGCCGCCACAGTCCCGACCAGCAGGCGCGCGCCGACATCGAGCGCGGCCTGGCCGTGGTGCGCGCGCTCGGCGCGGTCGATGTGGGCCAGGCGGCGGTCGTGCAGCAAGGGCTGGTGCTGGGCGTCGAGGCGGTCGAGGGTACCGACGTGCTGCTGCAGCGCTGCGCGCAGCTGCGTCGTGACGGCCCTGGCGGCGTCCTCGTCAAGATCAGCAAGCCGGGTCAGGAGCGCAGGGTCGACCTGCCGACCATCGGCCTCGCCACCATCGAGGGGGCCGCCGCTGCGGGCCTGCGCGGAATCGCGGTGGAGGCTGGCGGCACGCTGGTGCTGGAACGGGCGGCGGCGGTGGCGGCAGCGGACGATGTCGAGCTGTTCCTGGTCGGCCTCGAGGGTGAGGAATGAGCGATCTCTCCGGAGATTCGCCGCTGATCTATCTTATTGCCGGCGAACCGTCGGGCGATCTCCTTGGCGGCGCGCTGATGGTGGCGCTGAAGCAGCAGGGCGGCGAACGCCTGCGCTTTGCCGGGATTGGCGGCGAAGCCATGGCCGAGCAGGGTCTCGAAAGCCTGTTTCCGATCGAGGATCTTGCCGTCATGGGGATCTTCGAAATCGTCCCGCAGCTGCCGACCATCTTGCGGCGACTGCGCGAAACCGTGGCGGCGGTGCGCGCGGCCAAGCCGTCGGTCGTGGTGACGATCGATTCGCCGGGCTTTTCGCTCGAGGTGGCCGAGCGTCTCAAGGCTCAGGGAATCGGTCCGCTTGTCCACATGGTCGCGCCCTCGGTGTGGGCCTGGAAGCCCTGGCGGGCGCGCCAGATTGCGCGCTATCTCGATCGCCTGTTGTGCCTCCTGCCGTTCGAGCCCCCTTATTTCGAGAGGCATGGTCTCGCTACCACCTTCATCGGTCACCCGGCGGTCGAGCAAAGCTATGCTGCCGAGGAAGGGCGAGCGTTCCGCGCTCGCCACGGCCTACCGTCCGAAGGCGAGCTGCTCGCCGTGTTGCCCGGCAGCCGCCGTTCTGAGCTCGAGGTTCACCTGCCGATCTTCGAGGCGGCGTTGCGCGGCCTTGCCGGGCGCCATCCGACGCTGGCCGTGATCGTGCCTAGCGTGGCTGCGCGCACCGAGGCGATCCGCGCCGCGACGGCTCATTGGCCGTTGCCGACACAGGTGGTGAGCGGCGCCGAGGAGAAGCGCGGCGCCTTCGCCGCGGCCACCCTCGCGCTCGCGAAATCTGGCACCGGAACCCTGGAGCTGGCGGTCGCCGGCGTGCCGACGGTGATTGCCTATCGCTTGAGCGGTCTCGGTGCCCACATTCCGCACAGCTGGGCGAAAGTGCCCTACGTAGGACTCGCCAATCTGGTGCTGAATCGCCCGATGCAGCCGGAGTTCGTGCAGCGCGCCTGCCGGCCGGGGGCCCTGGCCGGGGCGCTCGACCGATTGCTGGTCGATCCGGCAGCCCGGCGTGCGCAGGTCGATGGCGCAGCCGAAGCGGTGGCGCGGCTCAACCCCGGACCGCTGCCGCCTAGCGGACTGGCGGCGCAGGCGATTCTACGTCTGCTTGCTGCTGGCGGGCCAGCGCAAGCCGCCCCATATGAAGCGACAGCGAAGGAGGCAAGAGGATGAACGACGTCACCACCGAGAGCGGGAGCGGCGCGGCGGCAACCGACAGCGCGCGCTTTCGCCTGCTGCACACCATGATCCGGGTCAAGGATCTCGATAGAGCGTTGGATTTCTACACGCGGCTCCTGAGCATGAAGATGCTGCGCAAGAAGGACTACCCGAGCGGCGAGTTCACGCTCGCCTTCGTAGGCTATGGCGAAGAGACGGACAATGCGGTGATCGAGTTGACCCACAACTGGGGTCAGAAGGAGCCTTACGAGCTCGGCACCGGTTTCGGTCATCTGGCGGTCGGTGTTCCGGACATCAATGGCACTTGCGAGCGCCTGAAGGAAGCCGGCGTCAAGATTCCGCGGCCGCCGGGCCCGATGAAACACGGTGGCAGCGTGATCGCCTTCGTCGAGGATCCCGACGGCTACAAGATCGAGCTGATCGAGCGCGCTTGAGCTCACGCAGCGACGGCGCAACGAAAAAAGGGCGCTCCCGCACCGGGCAGCGCCCTTTCTTGTCGAGGCGCAATCGACGCTAGCGGCGCTTCTCGATCGGAACGTACTTGCGCTTCACATGGCCGGTGTAAAGCTGGCGCGGCCGGCTGATCTTCATCTCCGAGTCCTCGATCATTTCCTTCCACTGCGCAACCCACCCGACTGTGCGGGCAAGCGCGAAGAGCGCCGTAAACATCGAGGTCGGGAAGGTCATCGCTTCCAGGATGATGCCGGAATAGAAGTCTACATTTGGAAACAGCTTGCGCTTGACGAAATAGTCGTCTTCGAGCGCGATACGTTCCAGCTCCATTGCCAGCTTCAACAACGGCTCGTCTTTCTTGCCGAGCTCCTCCAAGACGTCATTGCAGGTCTGGCGCATAACCGCGGCGCGCGGGTCGTAGTTCTTGTAGACCCGGTGTCCGAACCCCATCAGGCGGAACGGGTCGTCCTTGTCCTTGGCGCGCTTGATGAACTCGGGAATGCGCTTGCGATCGCCGATCTCCTTCAGCATCTTCAGCACGGCTTCGTTGGCGCCGCCGTGGGCCGGGCCCCACAGCGAGGCGATGCCGGCGGCGACGCAGGCGAAGGGGTTGGCGCCGCTCGATCCGGCGTTTCGCACCGTCGAGGTGGAAGCGTTCTGCTCGTGGTCGGCATGTAGGATGAACAGTCGATCCATGGCGCGGGCCAGCACTGGACTGACTTTGTAGTCCTCGCAGGGGACCGCGAAGGTCATGTGGAGGAAATTCGCGGCATAATCGAGATCGTTGCGCGGATAGATAAAGGGCTGACCGACCGAGTATTTGTAAGCGTTGGCGGCGATGGTCGGCATCTTGGCGATCAGTCGATGCGACGCAATCTCGCGCTGGCGCGAGTCGGTGATGTCCGTCGAGTCGTGATAGAAGGCAGACATCGCTCCGGCAACGCCCACCATGATCGACATCGGATGCGAGTCGCGCCGGAAGCCGCGGAAGAAATACAGCATCTGCTCGTGAAGCATGGTGTGGTAGGTGATCGACCTTTCGAACTCCGCCCGCTGCTTCAGGGTCGGCAGCTCGCCGTGGAGGAGGAGGTAGCAGACCTCCATGAAGGTGCTGTGCTCCGCGAGGTCCTCGATCGCGTAGCCGCGGTGCGACAGGACGCCTTCCTCGCCGTCGATGTAGGTGATCTTGGATTCGCAGGCGCCGGTCGAGGTGTAGCCCGGATCGAAGGTGAAATAACCGGTGTCGGAATAGAGCCGGCGCACGTCGATGACGCTGGGACCGATCGAGCCATGGAGAACCGGAAGGTCCCACGATTTGCCGCTCTTGTTGTCGGTGAGCGTGACCGTGTGATTGCCCTGCCTGTTCTTGGCCGCCGGCGCTTTCCTCCGCGCGCTCGTCTTTCTCTTCAGCTTGGCGGTACGGGCGGCGCTGCCTGCTTTTCTTTTTGCTGCCATGGCGAAGCCTTCTGCTCGAGGGTGGGTTTTCCGCAGCGCAGCATAAGGGCTAATTGTTAACGGATCAATCCGCGCGCCGGCCGGCTAGGCCTTGTTATTGCTGCCTTTGGTCCGCCAGGCGGCCGAGCGTTTCTTTACGATCGAGCACTGCCATCACCTCGAAGATTCCTGGCGACGTTCCCGAGCCGGTCAGCGCCGCACGGAGCGGCTGGGCAACCGCGCCGAGCTTGATCCCCTCGCGCTCGGCGAAGGTCTTGACCAGCGCCTCCAAGGCCGGCTCCGTCCAGATCTCGGCTGCCTCGAGCTCCTCGCCGAGCTTGGCCAGAGTCTGGCGTGCCTCGTCGGTGAGCAGCCGGCTGGCCTTGTCGTCGAGCGGAAGCGGCCGGCCGCGAGCGTAGAAGGCGGCGTTGTCGGCCAATTCCTTGAGGGTCTTGGCGCGCGCCTTCAGCCCCGGCATTCCGGCCAGCAGCCGCGCCCGGGCGGTCTCGCCCAAGGGCTGTCCGATCGCTCTCTCCACCAACGGCGCGATCAGCGCCACCAGGCGCGCATCCTCGGCCGAGCGCAGATAGTGGCCGTTGAGGTTGTCGAGCTTGGCAAAGTCGAAGCGCGCCGGCGAACGGCCGACGCCGTCCAGGTCGAACCACGCGACCGCCTGCTTGGTGTCGATGACCTCTGCATCGCCGTGCCCCCAGCCGAGGCGCAGCAGATAGTTGCGCAAGGCTTCCGGCAGGTAACCCATCTCGCGATAGGCCTCGACCCCCAGCGCGCCGTGGCGCTTCGAGAGCTTGGCGCCGTCGGGCCCGTGGATCAGCGGGACGTGGGCGAAACGGGGCGGGTTCCAATCCAGCGCCCGATAGATCTGGCTCTGGCGGAAGGCGTTGGTCAGATGGTCGTCGCCGCGAATGACGTGGGTGATCTCCATGTCGTGGTCGTCGGCCACCACCGACAGCATATAGGTCGGCGTCCCGTCGGCACGCAGCAACACCATGTCGTCGAGCTGCTCGTTTTCGACCTTGACCTCGCCCTGGACCAGATCGTGGATCGTGGTGGCGCCGCTCTGTGGCGCTTTCAGGCGAACGACGGGACGGATGTCGGGCGGTGCCTCGCTCGGATCGCGGTCGCGCCAGCGGCCGTCGTATCGTATCGGCCGTCCGGCCGCGCGTGCCGCGCGCCGCATCTCTTCCAGCTCCTCCGGCGAGCAGTAGCAGCGATAGGCGCCTCCCTCCCGAAGCAGCCTGTGAGCGACCTCGGCATGGAGCTCGAGGCGCTGCGACTGATGAACGACCTCACCGTCCCAATCGAGCTCGAGCCACTTCAGGCCGTCGAGGATGGCGTCGATCGCGGCCGCGGTGGAGCGCTGCTTGTCGGTGTCCTCGATCCGCAGCCGATAGCTGCCCCCGTGATGACGTGCGTAGAGCCAGTTGAACAACGCGGTGCGCGCGCCGCCGATATGAAGGAATCCCGTCGGCGAAGGGGCAAAGCGGGTGACGACCTTGGACGGCTTCTGGGGCATCGAGCGAGATGGCCGGCTGTGTTTGGGGCGGGTCGGAGCGCGCCGGGGTCTCTAGCACAGCCTCGGGCGGCCTGTCATGTCGGTGCGCGCGGCGCCCCGGGCGTGCAGCCTTGCCAGGCCGCGCCTCGGCGGGGATGATCGCGTTCGTTGTCCGGCCGGCACCGAATGTCGCGAAGCGAGGATGGTCGAGGGATTCGAGACGCGCGCTATCGCCGGCCTGACGCCTTCTATCGCGGCAACTCGACGGCTGCGCAGAGGTCTGGGGTGGCTTGCCGAGACATTCGCTGCGGAGCGTGATCGCTGGGCCCTATGGATCCCGGTTTTTTTCGGTGCCGGTATCGCCAGCTATTTCGCGCTTCCCGTCGAGCCACCTCTTTGGGTCGCGCTCGCCGCGCTCGCTCCACCACTGCTGTTGCTGACGATCTTCCGGCGGCCGGACGGGCTGCTGGTGGCGATTGCCGTCATCTTCGTGGCTGCCGGCTTCCTGACCGCCGAGCTGCGCAGCCGTCTGGTCGCGGCACCCATCCTCGTGCGCGAGATCGGCCCCAAGCGTGTTGTCGGCGAGATCCTGGAGATCGATGCCAGCGAGAAGCGACCGCGCTTGCTGCTTCAGCACATCGCCATCGAGGGTCTCGATCCCGCGGACACGCCGGAGCGGGTGCGAATACGCCTGCGGCGGGGCGTCGAAGGCCTCGCGCCCGGCCGCCGGATAGACGTGCTCGCAGTCCTGCGGCCGCCGCCGGAGCCGGTCGCGCCGGGCGCCTGGGATTTCGCCCGTCAGATTTACTTCGAGCGCATTGGAGGGGTCGGTTTCTCGCTCGGCGATCCTCGCGACATCGAGCCGCCGGCCGAAGCCGGCACAACCGAGTGGCTGCTCGCGTGGAACCTCGCTTGGAACGGCTGGCGGCAGACTATTGCCCAGCGCATCCTGACCGCCTCTCCCGGGCAGGCCGGCGCGGTCGCCGCCGCCTTGATTTCGGGAGATCGCAGCGCGATTACCGAGGACACGCTCGAGGCGATGCGCGATTCCGGTCTCGCTCACCTGCTCTCGATTTCCGGCCTGCACTTCGGCATCGTGGCCGGACTGCTGTTTTTCGCTCTGCGCGCGGCGCTGGCGCTGGTGCCCGCCCTGGCGCTGGAGTGGCCGATCAAGAAGTGGGCGGCTGTCGGTGCGCTGCTCGGCGCCTTCTGCTACCTCTTCCTGGTCGGCGTGACCGCCCCGACCCAGCGCTCGTTCCTGATGGTGGCCGTGGTGATGCTGGGCGTGGTCGTCGACCGGCCGCCGATCTCTCCGCGTCTGGTCGCCTGGGCGGCGCTCGTGGTGCTGGCGTTGGCGCCGGAAAGCCTGCTCGGCCCTTCGTTCCAGATGTCGTTCGGCGCGGTGGTGGCTTTGGTGGCCGGCTACGAGGCACTGGCTGCGCATCGGCCCGACATCTTCGCCACGCGCGGTCTGGTTGCGCGCGTCGGCCTCTATGTCTCGGGCCTCGCGATAACCTCGCTGATCGCGACCGTCGCCACCGCGCCCTTCGCCATCTATCACTTCAATCGCATGGCCTGGTATGGCCTGGCGGCCAATATGATCGCCGTGCCGCTGACCGCGTCCTGGATCATGCCCTGGGGCCTGCTGGCCCTGTTCCTTATGCCGTTCGACGCCGAAAGCCTTGCGTTGGTCCCGATGGGTTGGGGCGTCGAGCTCCTGCTGGCGGTAGCGCATGGCGTCGCCGGCTGGCCCGGCGCGGTGAGCACGGTTCCGCTGCTGTCGACCGCCGGACTGATTGCGATCGCGCTCGGCGGATTGTGGCTTTGCCTCTGGAGCCGGCGTTGGAGACTCGCCGGTCTGGTTCCGGTCGCCTTGGGGTTTGCGAGCCTCCTCGCGAGCACTCCGCCCCAGATTCTGGTCAGCGGAAATGCCCGTCTGATGGCAATTAATCCTGGCGACGGACTGCTCTGGCGCTCGAGCGGCCGGATCGAGCGCTTCGCTGCCGAAACCTGGCAGCGACGGCTCGATCTCGAGGAAACCGCGACCTGGCCGAGCGGTGGCGCCGCGCTCGACGGACGCCTGCGCTGCGACAGTGCCGGCTGCGTTGTTTCGCTCGACGGCCGGCTCGTCGCCTTTCCGCGCGATCCGCGGGCGCTACCTGAGGACTGCCGACTGGCCGACGTGGTCATCTCTGCGACACCGCTTTTCGACCTGCCCTGCGACAAGCCTCAACTCGTCGTCGATCGCTTCGATCTCTGGCGCAAGGGGGCGCATGCCATCTGGCTGACGCCGGAGGGGGCGGTGGTCGAAACTGTCGCCGGCGAAAGAGGCGCCCGGCCGTGGGTCGTCGAGCCGCGCGCCCGCGCCCGCAATTAGCTGTCCAGCGGTAGGGGATCGCCCGGCAGCCAGCCGGCGAGCCACAGGCTCAGTGGCACCACGTGGGGTGGCGTTCCGTTGTCGTGAAACCAGGAGTCGACGACGTAGGCGCGCCCGGTGGCGATCTCGCTCACCACCGCGGTCTCGTGAACCCAGAGCTCGCCCCTGTCGAAGCCCCGCTTGGCCGGGCGATCGACGCGGTGCCATGTCATCCAGCCGTGCTGGGCCAGCAAATCGAGGTAGATGGTCGTGTTGAGCGTCTCGTCGATGCAATCGAGTTGATCGTCGGTCGGCGGGAAGACGTTGCGGCCACGGTCGCCGGCGAGGCCGGCACGCCCGCCGAGCCGCCCCTCCATCAGGCCGATGGCGGCGGCAATGCGAGCGCGCTCGTCGGCGGCGCTCTCGGCCGGGCCGTCGCCGAACAGCCGTTTCATCTCGCTCCAATCGGCATCGGCCAGGACGATCTTTGTGGAAAGGCGGCAGCCGTGGCCGTGACAGAGCGCGACCTCGTTGCCGCTGGCGAAGGCCGCGCCGCGCGCCGCAAGGTAGCTCGAGGGATCGGGTCCCCGACTCCCGCCGCAAGCGGCAAGACTGCCGACAGCCACGAGCGCAACGAGCTTGATGCCGGCGCGCTGCAACCGTGGCGCCCGTCCGCTCATCGGAGTAGATGCGGTCTCTTGGGGTCGCTAGTAGCGCCGCAGAAGGCCGATAAGGCGTCCCTGGATCTTCACCCGCTCGGGGGGGAAGAGGCGCGTCTCGTAGGTCGAGTTGGCGGGCTCGAGCGCCACTGCTCCGCTCTTGCGACGGATGCGTTTCAGGGTCGCTTCCTCGTCGTCGATCAATGCCACCACGATGGCACCGTTCTCGACCGTTTCGCAGCGCTCGATCAGCACCGTGTCGCCGTCGAGAATGCCGGCGTCGATCATCGAATCGCCGTCGACTTCGAGTGCGTAGTGCTCGCCCTTGCCGAGCAGCGCGCCGGGAACGTCGATGAAGCTGCTGTGGTCGCGCAGCGCCTCGATCGGCGTGCCGGCCGCGATCCGGCCGTAGAGCGGCAGCGACACGGCCTCGCTTTCGATTTCGCTCTCGCTGTCCGCGGCCGAGCTGGCGCGCGGGCTGGTGAAGTTGCCGCGAATCACGTTGGGGGTGAAGCCGTGCCCGGCGGCCGGCGCCGATTCGCGGCCGAGATCCTCCGGCAGGCGTAGCACCTCCAGCGCGCGGGCTCGGTGCGGCAGCCGGCGGATGAAGCCGCGCTCCTCCAGCGCCGTGATCAAGCGGTGTATGCCGGACTTGGAGCGCAGGCCGAGCGCTTCCTTCATCTCGTCGAAGGAGGGGGAGACCCCGTCGCTGCCGACGCGGTCGCGGATGAAACACAGGAGTTCGTGCTGTTTCCGGGTGAGCATCTGTCCCTTGGTTCCCCGCTATGGTGAGCCACTACATCTAGAACAAAACAAAAACGTCAAGTCATGTTCTAGTTTGGTTCTCGGCCCGGGTCAAGCCCGAAACGAGGCTATTTTCAAGCGATCAAAGGGGCAGGGCGCCGCCGTCGAAGCGCAGGATTTCCACCCTCGCGCCGGCTTCGGCGGGTGGCGCTTCGGGGGCGCGGACGATCAGGCAGTTGGCCTGGGCGAGCGTCGCCAGCATGGAGCTGTCCTGGCGCCCGAAGGCGGTGGCGACCGGGCTGCCGTCTGCCCCCGCGGCCAGGCGTGCGCGGAGGTAGTCCTGACGCTTGTCGTTGGCCGGCAGCGGCGCGGCGAGGCGCGCCGTCTCGGCCGGCCTCGCGGCCTCGGCGAGGCCCTGGAGGCGGTCGAGCAGCGGGCGCAGGAAGACCAGCGAGCAGACCAGGCTGGAGACCGGGTTGCCGGGCAGGCCGAGCAGCGGCGTCTCGCCGAGGCGGCCGAACAGCAGCGGCTTGCCGGGCCGCATGGCGACCTTCCAGAAGTCGACCGCCAGGCCCTGGTCGCCGAGCACCGACCGGACGAGGTCGTGGTCGCCGACCGAGACCCCGCCGGAGGTCAGCAGCAGGTCGGCTCCGCGCGCGCCGCGGGCGAGCCCGGCGAGCGCACTTCGCTCGTCGGGGGCGATCCCGAGGTTGACCGCCTCGCCGCCGCAGGCGGTCACGAAGGCGGCCAGCGACAGGCCGTTGGAGCTCAGGATCTGGCCCTCGCCCAGCGGCTCGCCGGGAAGCGCCAGCTCGTCGCCGGTCGCCAGCACCGCCACCCGCGGCCGGCGATGGACCGCGAGCCAGGGATGGTTCATGGAAGCGGCAAAGCCGATGTCCCGGGCGCTCAGCCGCCGTCCCGCCCTAAGGCCGACCTCGCCCTCCTTGAAGTCGAGGCCGGCCGGGCGGACGTAGCGGCCCTTGGCGGCGCCTTCCCTGACCAGGACGCGGCTGCCCCGCACCTCGGTATCTTCCTGGATGACGATGGCATCGGCGCCCTCCGGCAGCTCGCCGCCGGTGAAGATGCGCAGCGTCTGGCCGGCCGCGATCCGGCCGCCGAAGGGATGGCCGGCGGGCGCCTGGCCGACGATCTCGAGCTCGACCGGGACCTTGGCGACGTCGGCGGCGATCACCGCATAGCCGTCCATCGCCGAGACCGCGCGCGGCGGCTGAGTGACCCGGGCGGCGAGGTCCTCGGCCAGCACCCGCCCGAGCGCCTGGGGCAGCGCCAGGGTCTCGGCCGGCAAGGCCGTGAAGGCGGCGAGGATCCGCGCCCTGGCCTCGGCGACCGAAAGCATCAGGACGCCTCGTAGGTGCCGGACTTGCCGCCGGACTTGTGGAGCAGGCGGACGCCTTCGATGCGCACCGCTTTGTCGACCGCCTTGACCATGTCGTAGACCGTGAGCGCGGCCACCAGCACCGCGGTCATGGCCTCCATCTCGACCCCGGTCCTGCCGGTGACGCCAATATCGGCAGTGATCTCGACTGCCGATTTGGCGTCGTTCAGCGACAGCGCCACGGCGACCGAGGTGAGCGCCAGCGGGTGGCAGAGCGGCACCAGGTCGGGCGTGCGCTTGGCGCCCATGACCCCGGCGATGCGGGCGACCGCCAGCACGTCGCCCTTCGCGAGCTGGCCGGCGCGGATCAGCGCCAGGGTCTCGGGCGCCATGACGACCAGGCCGGTGGCGACGGCCTTGCGGGCGGTCTCGGCCTTACCGGCGACATCGACCATCACGGCATCGCCCTTGTCGTCGAAATGGGTCAGCTTGGCCATGGCGTCACGCTCCCCACGTTAAGCTTACCGGGCGCGCTTGGCGCCAACCTCCGCGCGCCCGAGCAGCGCGGCGGTGGCGGCGGCCACGTCATCCTGGCGCATCAGCGACTCGCCGACCAGGAAGCAGCTGGCGCCGGCCGCCTTCAGGCGCAGCAGGTCGGCGGTGACGAAGAGGCCGCTCTCGGCGACCAGCAGGCGATCGTCAGGCATCCCTGGCGCCAACTCCTCCGTTGTCGCAAGATCGACCTTCAATGTCTTCAAATTGCGATTATTTATCCCCAAGAGCGGCGATTTCAGCGCGAGCGCCCGCTGGAGCTCCGCGCGGTCGTGGACCTCGACCAGCACGTCCATCTCCAGCGCCACGGCCAGCGCCTCCAGCGCGGCGGCTTCGCGGTCTTCGAGGGCCGCCATGATCAGCAGAACGCAGTCGGCGCCGAGCGCCCGGGATTCGACGATCTGATAGGGATCGAGCATGAAGTCCTTGCGCAGCACCGGCAGCTTGCAGGCATTGCGGGCCGCGATAAGGTCGTCGTCCTGGCCCTGGAAATAGGGCCGGTCGGTCAAAACCGACAGGCAGGCCGCCCCGCCAGCGGTGTACGCACGGGCCAGCGCTGGAGGGTTGAAATCCTCACGAATCAACCCTTTGCTTGGCGATGCTCGCTTAATTTCACAGATAAGGGCGAGACCCTCGCTCGCGGCCTTCGCCTCCAGCGCAGCCCGGAAGCCTCGGGTCGGCGGCGCAGCCTTGGCGCGTTTCTCCAGTACGGCGAGCGGTACGGCCGCCTTGCGGTCGGCGACGTACGAACGCTTGTCGGCGCAGATCCGGGCCAGTACGTCGCTCACGCGTCCGGCTCCTCGGGTGGCGGCTCGTTGGAGATGACGACCAGACGTTCGAGCGTCTTCGCCGCCTTGCCGCCGTCGATCGCCGCTGCCGCTACCACCAGCGCCTTGTCGAGGCTCTCGGCCTTGCCGGCCACCATCAGGGCGGCGGCGGCCGAGAGGAGGGCGATGTCGCGGAACGCGCTCGTCTTGCCGGCCAGCAGATCGCGGATCGCTTGGGCGTTGTGCTCGGCGTCGCCGCCCAGCAGTGCGTCCAATTTGACGCGCTTCAGGCCGACCTCCTCCGGCGTGATGGTGAAGGTTCGGACCTTGCCCTGGTCGAGCTCGGCCACCAGAGTCTCGCCGACCGTGGAGAGCTCGTCGATGCCACCGGCTCCGTGGACCACCCAGGCCTTCTCGTGGCCGAGGCCCTTCAGCACCCTGGCCAGCGGCTCCACCCATTCGGGCGCGAAGACGCCGATCAGCTGCCGCTTGACCCTGGCGGGGTTCGAGAGCGGCCCCAGGAGATTGAAGATGGTCCGGGTGCCCAGCTCGACCCGGGTCGGGCCGACATGGCGCATGGCGCTGTGGTGGCGTGGCGCCATCAGGAAGCAGATCCCGGCTTCCCATAAAGCTTTCTTCAAAAGCGCCGGATGGCAGTCGATGTTGACGCCAAGGGCGGCCAGCACGTCGGCGGCCCCGCTCTTGGAGGAGAGCGCGCGGTTGCCGTGCTTGGCGACCGTAACCCCGCAGGCCGCGGCGACCAGGGAGGCGGCGGTCGAGACGTTGAGGGTCCCCTTGGCGTCGCCGCCGGTGCCGCAGGTGTCGATGGCGCCAGGCGGCGCCTCGACGGTCATCATCTTGGCCCGCATCGCCTTGGCCGCGCCGATGATCTCCGGGACCGTCTCGCCGCGCACCCGAAGCGCCATCAGGAAGCCGCCCATCTGCGCCGGAGTGGCATTGCCGGACATGATGACGTCGAAGGCTTCCTCGGCCTCGGCCTCGCTCAAGGCGGTTCCGCCCGCCGCCTTGGCGATCAGCGCCTTGAGATCGGGCATGTCGGGCCTGGCGGTCATCGCCGGCGTTCCGCGGCTGGCGCCAGATCGATACGGTCTCTTAACCCTCCCCATCCATTGGGGGGAGAGGGTGGCAAAGGAAGGCCGGCTGCAGTTGGTAAGATGGCGTTAAGCATAGGCTCGCGGGTTGGCGCCAAGGCGGGTGAGCCGGCAGGGTCAGCCGTTATGACCGGCGAGCGCAAGGAAATTGCGCAGCAGGGCATGGCCGTGCTCCGAGGCGATGCTCTCGGGGTGGAACTGCACCCCGTGGATCGGCAGCGCCCGGTGCCGCAGGCCCATGATCAGGCCTTCGTCGGTGGTGGCGGTGACCTCGAGCGCCTCCGGGAAGTCGTCGCGCGCCACGGTTAGCGAATGGTAACGCGTCGCCGCAAGCGGCGAGGGGATCTCGGCGAAGACGCCGTCGCCCTGGTGCCTGATGGCGCTCACCTTGCCGTGCATCGGGGCGGGCGCGCGCACCACCCTACCGCCGAAGGCCTGGCCGATCGCCTGATGGCCGAGGCAGACGCCGAGCACCGGCGTCGTGCTGGCGGCCTTGGCGATCAATTCGAGACAAATGCCGGCGCGGTCGGGATCGCACGGCCCCGGCGAGAGCACGATACCCTGCGGCTTCATCGCGATCGCCTCGTCGGCGGCGATGGCGTCGTTGCGCCGCACCTCGACCGTTGCGCCCAGCTCACCGAGGAAGTGGTAGAGGTTGTAGGTGAAGCTGTCGTAGTTGTCGATCAGCAGAAACATTTCAAAGTCTTCCGAACGAGCGCAGATAAGGCGCTTCAAGTGCGGCGCGGCGCGGCGCGCGAGCGCCGACACTATCTCTTGGCGTCAGCCGGGAAGGCAAGTGGCTGACAGGCGGTCTGCAAGCGACCGGCCCATCACAAACGACTCACAATTCACCCACAGCAAAGGCGCCGGCCCAAGGCTTTATTAACCCTAGTTTGTGTTAATCTTTGCCCGGCTATCTGAGGAGTCGTCCGAGTCTTGCAGCCCCTCCATCCGAGGATCGCGCGCCACATGCCGGGCGCCAAGCGACCTCGACCACAGCGTAGACGGCGGGGCAGCGCGCGAGGGCCGGGCCCACGCGTGACGCTCGGCGGGGCGGCCGCGCTGGCGGGGCTGTATCTCGTCTGCGTCGCCATCGGCGGGATGGCGGGACTCTATCTCGACCGCCACGGAGTCTTCGATGGCGTCACGGCGCCGCGCGTCGCCGACG
>JBOHKJ010000485.1:0-2026 GCA_050728975.1 Kiloniellales bacterium
GCACTATATTGCGCGGCGCCTGTTGCGCTTCGCTTCCGAGGACGTCGGACTCGCCGATCCCCAGGCGCTCGCGCAGACTCTGGCCGCCTGGCAGGCCTACGAGCGCCTCGGCAGCCCGGAGGGTGAACTGTCGCTCGCCCAGGCGGTCGTCTATCTCGCCACTGCGCCCAAGTCCAACGCCGCCTACAAGGCGCTGGGCGCGGCCAATCGCGCGGCGCAGGAGAGCGGCTCCTTGATGCCGCCGGCCCACATCCTCAATGCGCCGACCCGGCTCATGAAGTATCTGGGCTATGGTGCCGGCTACGACTACGACCATGACACGCCTGAGGCCTTCTCGGGCCAGGACTATTTCCCGCCCGGCCTGGCGCGCCAGCGCTTCTATCGGCCGGTCGACAGGGGCTTCGAGCGCGAGATCCGCAAGCGGCTGGAATATTGGGATAAATTGCGCCGGGAGCGGTCGGGCAACGGGACTTAAGCCTTGCTTTCGGTGCGCCCCAGCCATGCCCCCTTTCCCCTTCGGTTCGAGGGACATCCTCGATAGAGTGCGGCCGTTTTCCGAACCTGGGAGCTCGCATGCCCAACTACTGCCGACCGGAGCGCAACCGCTCGGCCCTGATCACCATCTCGGCACAGCGCGACTTTGCCCGCGAAGATTCTCCGATCAAAGCCTGCGGTCTCGGCCGTGCGTTGCCAGCGATGGAAAGCGTCGTGCGTGCCTTCCGCGCTGAGAACGCTCCGATCTTTCACTCGGTGCGGCTCTATCGCGCCGATGGCTCCAACGTCGAAAGCTGTCGCCGCGAGGCGGTCGAGGAGGGTCTGCGGATCCTGATGCCAGGCAGCCTCGGCTCCGAGCTGATCGATGGCATCAAGCCCGACCCCAGTCTCCGTCTCGAGCCGGATTGCCTCTTCACGGGCGCCTTCCAGGAGCTTGGCGGCAACGAATGGGCCTTCTACCGACCGCGCTGGGGCGCCTTCCACAACACCGATCTCGAAGCGCGGCTGCGCGCGCTCGACGTCAGCACGGTGGTGATCTGCGGCTTCTCCTTCACCACCGGCACGCGCGCCACGGTCTACGAAGCCAGTACCCGCGATTTCCGGGGCGTGCTGGTGACCGATGCGGTCTGCGGCGCCAGCGAGCAGGGCCTGCGCGAGCTCGGCCGACTCGGCACCTATCTCATGACCTCGGATGGCATCCGGCCCTGGCTGACCGGCACGGCCCAGCACTCGCTCGCTGGCTAGACTTTCTCGGGCTTAGCCTTCCGGCTCTGCACCAATCCGCCCGGTTTGCCTCGCCGCAGGCGCTTTGCTAGAAGGCGCCAGCATTGAAGGGCAGGGCTGGCCCCATGAAGATCGTTCTCGCGGTGGCGCTCGGCGGCGCGCTCGGTGCGCTCGGCCGTTATTGGACCGGGGCGCTGGTCGGCCAGTGGCTCGGCACCGCTTTTCCCTACGGCACCCTGATCGTGAACGTGGTCGGCTGCTTCGTTATGGGTCTCTTGATCGAGGCCTCGGCGCTGTTCTGGTCGCCGTCCGAAGCTTTGCGCGCCTTCATCGCCGTCGGCCTGCTCGGCGCTTTCACCACCTTCTCCAGCTTCTCGATGGATTTCGCCCTGTTGATGGGGCGCGGCGCGCTGGTTCCGGCCGTGACCTACCTCCTTGCTTCGGTGCTGCTGTCGATTGCAGGGCTCTATGCGGGGCTGGCCCTGATCCGCGTCGTTGCGCCGTGAGCGGCGTGCGCACCATCGGTGTGGCCGAGGACGAGGATGGCCTGCGCCTCGACCGCTGGTTCAAGCGCCACTTTCCCGAGCTGCCCCACGGGCACTTGGAAAAGCTGCTGCGCGCCGGCCAGATCCGGATCGACGGCAAGCGCGCCAAGGCCAACGCTCGACTCGAAGCCGGGCAAGCGGTCCGGGTTCCGCCGCTCGGCGCGCGCAGCAGCGCTCCGCCGCGCCCGGCGCCGGCCCCCGAGATCGGCGAGGCGACCCGCGCCGAGCTCGAGGCGCGGGTTCTCTATCGCGACGACTGGCTG
>JBOHKJ010000486.1:0-3510 GCA_050728975.1 Kiloniellales bacterium
CGCCGTGGTCGACCTCGACGGCGAGGCCGCCGAGGCTTTGGCCCGCGACCTTGCCGAGCGCTTCGCGGTCCCGGCCCTCGGGATCGCCTGCGACGTCGCCGTGCGCAAGTCGGTCGCGGCGATGGTCGAGCGGGTGGAGCGCGAGCTCGGCGCGATCGCCGTGCTCCACAACAACGCCGCCACCAAGACGCGCGACCTGGAGGCTTTCCTGGCGCCGCTCGAGAACTACGGCGAGGAGACCTGGCGCGAGGTGATGGCGGTCAATCTCGACGGTCTCTTCAACGTCGCCCAGGCGGTCGGCACCCGCATGGCCGGGCGCGGCCGCGGCAGCATCGTCCAGACCGCCTCGATCTACGGCCTGCTGGCGCCCGACAAGCGCATCTACCAGGGCTCCGAATACCAGGGGCGGGCGATCTCCACGCCGCCGGTCTACAGCGCCTCCAAGGCGGCGGTGATCGGCCTCACCCGCCATCTGGCCGCCTATTGGGGCGACAAGGGGGTGCGGGTCAACACGCTGACGCCCGGCGGGGTCGAGAGCGGCCAGAACGAGACCTTCAGGCAGCGCTATGGCGCGCGCGTGCCGCTGGGGCGCATGGCCCGTGCCGACGAGATGACCGGCGCGCTCGTCTTCCTCGCCTCCGACGCCTCCAGCTATGTGACCGGGCAGAACATTGTGGTCGACGGGGGCCTCAGCGCCTGGTGACGGGGGCCGGCCGCGCCCGGCTCACGAAACCGGCGTCAGCGCGACCGACTCCAGGCTTGCCGCGGTCGTCGGATGGCGGGCCTGGCGCACCGCCACCGGCCGCGACGCCGGATCGCATTGCCGAATCGCGGCGGTCTCGGCTTCGACCTCGGCGACCGTGAAGCGCTTGCTGCTCTTCTCCCGCGAGCCGAGGCGTCGCAAGGCCGCCACCGCGCGGGACCCGGCGACAGTCCCGACGATGCCTTGCAGGCGCTGCGGCAGGCTGGGCGCCGGCTGGCCCGATCTGAGCGCGGCCGCGAGCGAGACGCGCGGACTCTCTCCGATCGCATTCTCTTTCAGGTAGCCCGCGATAGCGTCGGCGACGCGCTCGGCGGCCCTGCCGTCGAGCGGCCCGAAGAATGGCCGGATGCGGCTTTCCAGATTGCCTTCGAAGTCGAAGCCCGCTTCGATCTCGTCGATATGGGCCAGGGCGTGGCCAACGTCCTCGAGGGATGAGGGATTGTAGCTGATCTGGCGCGGCAGCGGCGTGTGCCGGCTCAGGATTTCGTCGTTGATCGGCTCGAGCTGGATCGGGACCTTGCCGAGCAGGTTCGCTTCCACCGCGGTGCCGCAGTTCAGGTGGAGCACGCAGCGCGCATTGGCGATCGCGTTCAGCACGTTTCCCTCCGCGCGGACCCGGACGTTGGCGTAGCGCCCGAAGCGGCTCTCGTAGAGCGCGCGGCCCTCGAAGGGATGCGGCCGTATGATGAAGCTGAGCTCCGGGTTGGCGGAGATCGTCTGCTCGATCGCGGCGAGATAGCGCGCGAAGGCTTGGCTCGTCGCTTCGATCAGCCTGTCCGCATAGGCGCCCTCCATCCCCACTTCGACGAATATCTGGCGCTCCTGCTCGGCCGAGGCCGTGAGAAGCGGGTTGACCGACGAGAAATTGGTGTTGATCAGGACGTAGTCGCGCTCCGCCCAGTCCAGCGCGCGGCGCCAGGGCGGCGCGCAGAAGTCGAATCGCGGAGAGCCGGTCACCTGCGCCGCTTCGGCGGTCAGCGCCCGATTGGCGACGAAGGCATCGCGCGTGCGCTCGCCCCAGAAGAGATAGCGCGAAACCAGCGCCCCGAGGCCGCTATCCCGGGCGCTTTTCGCCCAGACATCGGGCGAATCGAAGCCATCTTCCGAGAGCACGCCGCCTTCGGTGTCGAGCACGAAGACCGGCAGCCCGAGCCCGGCATAGGTCTGTAGCAGCGCGCGGTTGTTGGCGCGCGCATAGTTGACCACGACCAGATCCAGCCCCAGCAGCGGCACGTCGATGCCCTGCTGGTACATCGGGACCAGGATCGGCTCCAGGCCGCGCGCGAGCAGCCGATGGGCGACGAGGCACAGCCCGGCCAGATCGCGCCGCGGATGGTCCACGATGAGGCCGATGCGCGGTCGCCTTGAAGCCATGGATGCCGGACCGGGAGAGGGAGGGTCTTATAGCCAGGATGCCCGGAGCGGGCAACGGCGGCCAGCCCCAGGAGCGGCGCGCCGGCGCCCAAAGCCCTTTCGATTGCGGGGGGCCCTGTGATATTCCCACCCCCGGCGGACGGCAGCGGTGCCGCCCCCGCCTTTCCCGCAACGGAGTGGATATGCACGCGCACCCGGCCAGGACCGAGACCAGTCTCAGCCCGTACGATCCGGGGGCCAACGATCCGGAAGCCTACTACGGCCTGCCGGCCAAGGTGGCCTTTTGCAAGTCCTGCGTCATTTCAAACCAGCGCCCGAACTCCGCGGTCGAGTTCAAGCACACCCGCGACTCCAGGAAGGCGACCATCCATTTCGACGGCGAGGGCGTTTGCGACGCCTGCCGGCTCGCCGAATCGAAGAAGGAGGGAATCGACTGGACCGAGCGCGAGCGCGAGCTGCGCGAGCTCTGCAACCGCTATCGCAGGAACGACGGCTCCTACGACTGCCTGGTGCCCGGCTCCGGCGGCAAGGACAGCTTCTATGCCGCCCACATGATGAAATACCGCTTCGGCATGAACCCGCTGACGGTCACCTGGGCGCCGCACATCTACACCGACTGGGGCTGGAAAAACCAGCAGGCCTGGATTCACGCCGGCTTCGACAACTACCTGATGACCCCCAACGGGCGGGTGCACCGCCTGCTCACCCGGCTTGCGGTCGAGAACCTGTTCCACCCCTTCCAGCCCTTCATCCTCGGGCAGAAGAGCCTGGCGCCCAAGATGGCGCTGCTGTTCGGCATACCGCTGGTGATCTTCGGCGAGAACGAGGCCGAGTACGGCAACCCGCGCCAGGACGGCGACTCGGCCCAGCGCAGCTGGGAATACTTCGCCCGCGACCAGAGCGAGGTTTATCTCGGCGGCGAATCGGTGGCCTCGCTCAAGGCCGACTACGGCCTCTCCGACGTCGACCTCGAGCCCTACCTGCCGGCCGATCCGCAGAAGCTCGAGGAGCGGGAGATCGCGGTCCACTACCTCGGCTATTACCTCAAGTGGCACCCGCAGAGCTGCTACTACTACGCGGTCGAGCACGGCGGCTTCCAGGCTTCGCCCGAGCGCACGCCCGGCACCTATTCGAAATACAACTCGATCGACGACCGCATCGACGATTTCCACTACTACACCACCTACATCAAGTTCGGCATCGGCCGCGCGACCTACGACGCGGCCCAGGAGGTCCGCTCCGGCGACATCACGCGCGAGGAAGGCGTTGCGCTGGTCAAGCGCTTCGACGGCGAGTTTCCCGAGCGCTTCGCCGAGGAATGCTTCGGCTACATGTCGATCCCGCCGGAGCAGTTCCCGGTCGCCAGCCGCATG
>JBOHKJ010000487.1:0-5029 GCA_050728975.1 Kiloniellales bacterium
CACTCGGTTATGATCTTCTCTTGCTCGCTTACGTAAGAGGCGAGCGGCGCGCGACTCTCGTAGCTTTTCCCGATGTTATAGGGAGGCGAAGTGACAATGAGCTTCATCGAGCCCGAAGCTAGCGGGCGCATGAATTGCAGATTGTCTTCGCAGGAAATGACGGCGTCGGGCAGCGACGATCCGTTGGCTCGATCAACGATCGCGAGCAAGTCATGAGGCACGGCCGGTCCCCCCTCCGCAAGGCCCAACACAAGATCTAGTAGGGTAGGTCAGCTCAAACGTCAATACATGGCCAGCGTAGATTGCTGAACAGCTCTAAGTTCTTGGTATGTTCTCACGGCTGGTCAACGGAAGCAATACCAAATCTTGGCCGCCTACGCCCTCGATCGCGATCCGCTTCGGCACGCCGTCAATCGCAGGTTTGGCGCAGATAGAGATCGGCCGGCAGGCTGGTGCTTTCGTCGCCGCAGGCCTGGTCGAGCTGATACTGGGTGAGGCCGTAGGCGCCGGAGAGATAGGCGCCGGTCAGGCGCGCGCCGGCGAGCTCGGCGCGCCCGAGATCGGCGCCGGTCAAATTGGCACCGCTCAGATCGGCGCCGGTCAGGTCGGCTCCGGCGAGCGAGGCGCGGAGCAGCACCGCACCCGACAGGTCGGCGCCGGTCAGATCGGCGTCGGCGAGCCGGGCGCCGTCGATACTCGCTCCCGCCAGCCGCGCATCGCGCAGCGTCGCCCCCTCGAGGTTGGATTCCGAAAGCTGAGCCTCGCGGAGATCGGCGCCCGAAAGGTCGGCACCGGCGAGCTGTGCGCGACTGAGGTCGGTCTTGGTCAGCAGAGCGCCCGAAAGATCGGCGCCTTCCAGCTCGGCGCTGCGCAGGCGCTTGAGCGTCAGGTCGACGGCGGAGAGGTCGCAGCGCGCGCAGGCCCGGCCTTGTTCGAGGGCGGCAAGGTCGCCCGCCTCGAAGGCCTCGGCGGGTTGCCCGGGGCTCGCCGAGACGGCCAAGGCGGCAAACGCGAGCCAGCCTCTTCTCATCCCCGCTCCTCTTCGTTGCTCGGCAAGGGCCGCGGCCGTCCTTCCGGGTCGATCGCGACATAGACGAAGGTCCCCTCGGTCACCTTCACGTCCTCGTCCCGCCGCCTGCGTCTGGCCCAGGTCTCGATCCTGACGGTGATCGAGGTGGTACCGGTCTTCAGGATGGTGGCGTAGCAGCTTACCAGATCGCCGACGAAGATCGGGCGATGGAAGCGCATGGCGTCGACGGCCACGGTCGCCACCCGGCCGTCCGCCCGCTCCGCCGCCGGGACCGAGCCGGCCAAGTCCATTTGAGCCAGCACCCAGCCGCCGAAGATGTCGCCGCTGGGGTTGCTGTCGGCCGGCATGGCGAGCGTGCGCAGCGCCGGCTCGAGGGTGGGCGGCTTTTGCACCTCCGAAGGCTCCATCGGCTCCTCCTCTCCGGGCCGGCCTGCCACTTTCCTATCCGCCGGCCTCAACATCTGGTGGCAATTTTGAGTGAGGCTACAGCATATCTTGCCGACCTTTCGCTGCCACCTATAATGCGGGCGCCATGGCCGACCTGTTCGAGAAAGCCCCCGCCAGCCGAGGAAGCTACTCCGCGAAGGATATCGAGGTCCTGGAAGGACTCGATCCGGTGCGCCGGCGCCCCGGCATGTATATCGGCGGCAGCGACGAGCGGGCCATGCACCATCTGGTCTCCGAGCTGCTCGATAACGCCATGGACGAGGCGGTCGCCGGCCATGCCACCCGGATCGAGCTGTCGCTCGGCCAGGACAACGAGGTGACGGTGTCGGATAACGGGCGCGGCATCCCGGTCGACCGTCATCCCAAATTCAAGGACAAGTCGGCGCTGGAGGTGATCCTCACCACGCTGCACTCCGGCGCCAAGTTCTCCCAGAAGGCCTACGCCACCTCGGGCGGACTGCACGGCGTGGGGCTCTCGGTCGTGAACGCGCTGGCCGAGACCTTGACCGTGGAAGTGGCGCGCGACCGCAAGCTGTTCCGCCAGACCTACACGCGCGGCAAGCCGCAAGGCAAGCTGAAGCCCGCCGGCTCGGTCAGCAACCGGCGCGGCACCACGGTGGTCTTCACCCCCGATCCGCAGATCTTCGGCAAGGACGCGCGCTTTCGCGCGGCCCAGGCCTATCGCATGGCGCGCTCGCGCGCCTACTTGTTTCGTGGCGTGGAGATTCGCTGGACCTGCTCGCCCAAGCTGATTGCCAAGGGCGACGACACGCCCGAGAGCGCGACGCTCCACTTTCCGAACGGATTGCAGGACTATCTGGACAGCAGCCTGAACGGCCGCGCCACGCTGACGCCCGAGCCCTTCGTCGGCGAAGCGCCTTTCCCCGGCCAACAGGGCCGGCTCGAGTGGGCCATCACCTGGCCGGCCGACGAAGACGGCTTCCTCAACTCCTACTGCAACACCATTCCGACGCCGGAAGGCGGCACGCACGAGGCGGGCTTGCGAACCGGTCTCTCGCGCAGCCTCAAGGCCTATGGCGAGCTGGTCGGCAATCGCAAGGCGGCACAGATCTCAGCCGACGACATTCTGGGCGGCGCCTCTGCCCTGCTGTCGCTCTTCATCCCCAATCCGCAGTTCCAGGGCCAGACCAAGGAGCGCCTGGCCACGACGGAAGCGACGCGGCTCGTCGAGACCTCGGTCAAGGACCACTTCGATCACTGGCTGACCGGGCACCCGGAGCGCGCCCGCGCGCTGCTGGAGCGCATCATCGAGCGCAGCGAGGATCGCTTGAAGCGGCGCCAGGAGCGCGAGCAGCTTCGCAAGACCGCTACCCGCAAGCTGCGCCTTCCGGGCAAACTCGCCGACTGCAGCAGCAGCAACGCCGAGGGCACCGAGATATTCCTGGTCGAGGGCGATTCCGCCGGCGGCTCGGCCAAGCAGGCGCGCCAGCGCGAGACCCAGGCCGTGCTGCCGCTGCGCGGCAAGATCCTGAACGTCGCCAGCGCTTCGGCCGACAAGCTGCGTGCCAATCAGGAGATCGCTGACATCTCGCTGGCGCTCGGCTGCGGCCTCAAGGGACAGTTCGTCCTCGACAAGCTGCGCTACGAGCGGGTCATCATCATGACCGATGCCGACGTCGACGGCGCGCACATCGCCTCGCTGCTGATGACCTTCTTCTATCGCGAGATGCCGGGACTTATCGAGGCCGGTCGCCTGTATCTCGCACAGCCGCCGCTCTATCGCCTCAGCCAGGGCGCGGAGACCGTGTACGCCCGCGACGACGCGCACCGCGAGGAATTGCTCAAGAGCCACTTCAAGGGGCGTGGCAAGGTCGAGACCAGTCGCTTCAAGGGCCTGGGCGAGATGCCCGCGGGCCAGCTCAAGTCCACCACCATGGACCCCAAGTCACGCACGCTGCTGCGCGTGGTGGTGGTCGGCGAGGGCGCGCGCGACGGCAAGGCGGCGCAGAAAGAGGCGGCCAACCTGGTCGAGCGGCTGATGGGCCGCAAGCCCGAAGCCCGTTTCGCCTTCATCCAGGAACAGGCGCGCTTCGTCGCCGACCTCGACGTCTAAAACCGATCGCGTAGAGCAGATCGCGGTGGCGCTCACTTGATGAGCGGCAGAATCTGCTTGAAGCGGTCGGTGCCGGCGCGGCGCAGCCACTCGAAGAGAACCATCTCCGTAGTCACCAGGACGGCGCCGGCGTGCGCCATGCGCTCCAGGCCGACAGCGGCGTTGCGCGGCTGCCGGGAGCCGCAGGCGTCCACCACCACGAAAACCTGCTGCTGCGCCTCGATCAGCTCCATCACGGTCTGCAAGACACAGACGTGCGCCTCCATGCCGAACACGACGATCTGAGTCCGGCCACTCGCCTCCAGCCGCTCGCGGAAGCCCGGCTCGCCGAGGCAGGAAAACGAGAGCTTGGCCAGCGCGCCTTCGGCAGGCAGCAGGCCCGCCAGCTCCGGCAGCGTGCCGCCGAGGCCCTGGGGATATTGCTCCGAGACCACCGCAGGCACCTCGAGCAGCCGCGCCGCCGAGAGCAAGCGGCGCGCGTTGTCGATGATGCCCGCCCGGTCGGCGATCGCCGGCGCAAGCTTGCGCTGCAGATCGACCGCCAGCAGGCAGGAGCGGCCGGCATCGATCAGAAGGGGCTCGGTCTTGTGCGTCGTGCCTTCCATGGTTTCGAGCTTACGGCAATTTCCGGCCGGGGCCAGCACCCGCGCCGGGAACTTTCTTGCGGCCGGTCCCAATTCGCGAAGCGCGGAGCCTGGCTCGAGAGAGAAAAACAGGGCCGACATGGAGAAAAGCCTTGATTTTCATCCCGAAGCAAAGCAAATGCTGGGGCGCAAGCGGCGCTTACGCGCCCTCCTCAATTAACATTAATGAGCTAGATGACGTTCTCCGATCTCGGACTCAGTTCCGAAGTCCTGCAAGCGGTCACCGAATCCGGTTACACGACCCCGACCCCGATCCAGGAAAAAGCCATCCCCGTCGTACTGATGGGAAGAGACGTGCTGGGCTGTGCGCAGACCGGTACCGGCAAGACCGCCTCCTTCACCCTGCCGATGATCGACATCCTGGCCCACGGCCGGGCGCGCGCGCGGATGCCGCGCTCGCTGATCGTCGCCCCGACGCGCGAGCTGGCGGCCCAGGTCGCCGACTCGTTCGAGCGCTATGGCAAGTACAACAAGCTTTCCATGGCGCTGTTGATCGGCGGCTCGTCCTTCGTCGAACAGGAAAAGCGCCTCGACCGCGGCGTCGACGTCCTGATCGCCACCCCGGGCCGGCTGCTCGACCTTTTCGAGCGCGGCAAGATCCTGCTGGCCGACGTCAAGATTCTGGTGATCGACGAGGCCGACCGCATGCTCGACATGGGTTTCATGCCCGACGTCGAGCGGATCGTCGGCTTGCTGCCGAAGATTCGCCAGACGCTGTTCTTCTCGGCCACCATGCCGCCGGAGATCCGGCGCCTGGCCGACAAGTTCCTGTCGTCGCCGAAGGAGATCACGGTCGCCCGCCCGGCCACCACGGCGCAGAACATCGAGGATTTC
>JBOHKJ010000488.1:0-4621 GCA_050728975.1 Kiloniellales bacterium
GGGTGGCGGCGCCCTTGGATTCCAGCAGCTCGATCAAGGTCAGCGCCGGGCTCTCGCGCAGGTCGTCGACGTTCTTCTTGTAGGCGAGGCCCAGCACCAGGACCGTTGCGCCGTCCAGCGCGCGGCCGCTGCGCTCCATGAGCGCGCTTGCCAGCCGTGCGACCACGTAGGCCGGCATCGCCCGGTTGATCTCGCCGGCCAGCTCGATGAAGCGCGTGGCGATGCCGCTCTGCTTGGCCTTCCAGGCGAGATAGAAGGGATCGATCGGGATGCAGTGCCCGCCCAGCCCCGGGCCCGGATAGAACGGCATGTAGCCGAAGGGCTTGGTCTTGGCGGCCTCGATCACCTCCCAGACGTCGATCCCCATGGCGTCGTAGATCACCTTCAGCTCGTTCGCGAGCGCGATGTTGACGGCGCGAAAGACGTTCTCGGTCAGCTTGGTCGCCTCGGCGGTGGCGCTGTCGCGCACTGGAATCGTCGCCGCCATCACCCGGTCGTAGAGACGGCGCACCAGCGCCAGCGAATCGGCATCGTCGGCGCCGACCACCTTGGGCATGTCGACGGTGCCGTAGGTCCGGTTGCCGGGGTCCTCGCGCTCCGGCGCGAAGGCGAGGAAGAAATCGCGCCCCGCCTCGAGTCCGCTGCGCTCCAGGATCGGCCGCAGCACGCCGCGCGTGGTGCCGGGATAGGTGGTCGACTCCAGCACCACCAGTTGCCCCGGCCGGAGGTGCCGGGCGATCGCTTCGGCCGTCCGCTCGACGTAGGAGAGATCGGGCTCGCGATTGGCCGCGAGCGGGGTCGGCACGCAGATCAGGATGACGTCGCAGTCCGCGAGGCGCGCGTAGTCGCCGGTCGCGGCGAAGCGGCCGCACTCGAGCAGGCTCGCGATCTCGCGGTCGGGGATGTGGCGGAAGTAGGAGCGGCCCTGGTTGAGCCGGACGATCTTGGCGGGGTCGATGTCGAAGCCGGTTACCGGAAAGCGCGCGCCGGCGAAAGCGCGGGCGAGCGGCAGGCCGACGTAGCCCAGCCCGATCACGCCCAGTCGCGCGCTGCCGCCGTCGATCGCGGCCAGGAGCGCCGCGGCCGGTCCTGGGCTGGTCTCGCGGGCGTCGTCGGCTGGGGTCATGATCGGCGGTCCGCTGGTCCGGGAACGGCTGCTCCGATTCCGCGGCGGAGGCTATCAGCTTGGCTCGGGCCGAGGGACTCCTTTCCCCGCTCCTTCGGCCAGTCGGGTCGCAGTCTCCGCCAAGGCCGATTGCAGATCGTACGGCGGCTGCCAGCCCAGCTCCCGGTGAAGAACGGTATCGTCGACCAGGAGCGGCTGGACCAGATTGGAAACCCGATCTTCCTGCCGGGCCAGTTGGCCGGCGAGCGACAGCAGCGCGGGCGGGCAGGGCAGCAGGAGGGCCGGCCGCCCAAGAGCGCGCGCCAGGTTGCGCGCCAGCTCGGGCGGCGTCACCGCGTTGCCGTCGCTGACCGGGACGATGCGGCCGGCGGCCTGCGCGTGCTCCAGGAGATGACGCAGCGCGTCGCTCAGATTGCCGACATAGACCAGCGAGCGAAGGTTCTCGAGGCTGGCGAGGGGCAGAGGCAGGCACAGGCAAACCGCCTTCGTCAGCGATCCGAAGCTGCCGGGCGCCTCGGCGCCGTAGACCAGCGGCGGGCGCGCGACGACGAAGTCGGTTTCGCTGCCGGCCAGCGCTTCGGCCAGCGCCCGCTCGCCGGCCAGCTTGCTGCGCTGATAGTCGTTCGGCCTATCGAAGCCGGTCTGCGTTCCCTCGGCGATCGCCGCACCGATGGAGGAGACGAAGAGGAAACGGGCGAGGCCTTGCGCGCGCGCCGCCGTGGCGAAGCGCTGCGTGAGCTCGACGTTGACGCGCCGGAAGGCCGCCGCGATCTCGGGGCTGCCGTCGTCCTTGCGATGAACCCGTGCGGCGAGGTGGATAAGGGCGGTAGCGCCCGCCAGCAGCGGCTCCAGTTCGCTGCAGTCTTCGAGCGGACCGGTTTCGCGGTAGTCGATGCCGTCGGCCTTGGGGCCCGGACCGCGCCGGATCGGCGCGCGTACCCGATAGCCCGCTCGGACCAGGTCGGCGACCAGCCGCCGGCCGACGAAGCCGCTGGCGCCGGTCACCGCCACCAGCGGGCGTGGCGCTGCTTTGTCGGACGCTGTCATCGAGGTTGCCATCGGTCCTGGCGCGGCGGCTGCACGGGACTTCTTGCGCAGCGTGGAGAGGATGTAAAGGACGGTGCGATAGGCAACCGCCGCACTATACTTCGACGCGGCGAATCGCTTTTTTGGGACAGGTCGATGGGGCGGGCCGAGAGCGGCGGAAATCCGATAGGAGAGGCTCTATCCGCGGTGCCCGGCGTGGTCTGGCCGGCATTGCCGTCGGGGCGGGGCGCTGCGGTCTTCGCTCTGATACGCCAGCTCGAAGAGAGCCAATGGTGGTCGCCGGACGCGCTCGAAGCGCAGCAGTTTCGCCAGCTCTCCATCCTCGTGGAGCATGCCTGGCGCACGGTCCCATTCTACCGTCCGCGTCTGGAAGCCGCCGGCTACAGCCCGGGCAGCGCCGTCGACCCCGAGCTGTGGCAGCGGGTCGCGCCCTTGACCCGCGCCGAGGCCCAGGCGGCGGGGCCGGACATCAACAGCAACGATGTGCCGAAGAAGTTCGGCCGAATCGGCGAGAACAGCACCTCGGGGTCGACCGGCCAGCCGCTGGTGGTGCGCAAGACCGAGCTGGACCAGCTGTTCTGGTCGGCCTTCACGCTGCGCGACCACCTCTGGCAGGAGCGCGACTTCTCCCGGAGCTTCGCCGCCATCCGGCGATTCCCGGACGGCGTCGCGCGCTATCCGGAGGGCGCCAAAGGCACCACCTGGGATGCCGGGACCAAGGTCACCTATCGCACCGGCCCGGCCTACGGGCTGACCATTTTCTCCAGCGTCGCAGAGCAGGCGGAGTGGCTGAGCCGCGTCGATCCGGCCTACCTGCTGAGCTACCCGAGCAACCTGGCGGCGCTCGCCGAGCATTGCCGCGCGCGCGCCATCGTGCTGCCCGGTTTGAGGCTGGTCGGGACCTTCGGCGAGCTGGTCAGCGCCGAGACGCGCGAGATCGTTCGCGAAGTCTGGGGCCGCGAGCTCGCCGACGTCTACAGCAGCCAGGAAGTCGGCTACCTGGCTGTGCAATGTCCCCAGGCAGCGCACTATCACGTGCAGTCCGAGGGCGTGCTGCTCGAGGTGGTGAACGAGAGCGGCGACCCCTGCGGGCCCGGCGAAATCGGCCGTGTGCTGATAACCTCGCTGCATGCTTTCGGCACGCTGCTGTTGCGCTACGAGCTGGGCGACTATGCCGAGGTGGGCGAGCCCTGCTCCTGTGGGCGTGGGCTGCCGGTGCTGAACCGTATCGTCGGCCGGGTGCGCAACATGCTGGTGCTGCCGAACGGAGATCGCTACTGGCCGGCGTTCGGCATGCGCAAGCTGGTCAAGATCGCGCCGGTAAAGCAAATCCTCTTCGTGCAGACGGCGCTCGACACCATCGAGATCAATCTATCTGTATTCGAGCCATTGAGCCCCGAACAGGAGGAGGCCTTGCGCCAGCATCTGCAGCGGCTTTTGCCGCAGCCCTTCAATTTTCTCTTCAAGTACCACGACGAGCTTCCGCGCTCGCAGGGCGGCAAGCAGGAGGACTTCCGCTGTGACGTCAAGCTCTAGCTGCTTCGTCCACGGCTCAGCGCCGTATCGCCTCCAGCCAGGCATAGCGGCGACTGTTTGTGGTGCCGCTTTCGGCCGTCATCTCGCCCTCCTTTACGCCGATGGGTCCGAAGTCCAGAGTCGGGATCGCCCAGTCGGTAGGATCGATCAAGTCGCGGAACTCTTGATCCGTGGCTATGTGCCGATTGCGCAGACTGAGGCCAAAGCGTTCGGCGCTGGCGAGCACTTCGTCACGCGGCACGTCTATCGTTGCGGTTTCGTATCTTGCGCGCGCCCTCGCCACTAGGCGCTCTGACCGGTCGCGGTGAAACTCTGCCGGATCGAGCTTCGACATGTCTCGGATCGTCGAGACGAGCAGCAGGCGGCCGCCGGGTCGTAGCTGGCTGTGCCAGTGCTTGAACAACGGTGCTCGTTCCGCGGGATCTATGAAGGCCAGGAGATTGTGACAGCAGATCGCGTCGAATGGCTCGGTTTTCCGGTAGTCGAGAAGATGAGCCTGGCGCGCTTCCACACGAACTCCGAGCCGCCGCGCAGCCCAGCGGTTCAGCACCACCGGCGTGGCGCAGCGATCGACGAAGCCGAAGGTCGGGTTGCATCCGATGTTTCGACAAGCTTGTGCGAACTGTTCCAGTAGGCCGCTGTCGGCTCCTCCGGCGATCAGCAGGCGCTTCAGGCCGCCGTCTCGGGCGGTGCGGCCGAAAGCCGCCTGAAACAGGAGGGCGTGGCGCGTCGAGGTCGAGAGACCCAGGAGCCGCAGCGTCGGCCAGAATCCGTGATACCAGTCGCAGGTGGCTCCGCGTGCTGGCTCGCTATTGCAAAGACAGGGCGCCAGGCGTCGCGCATAGTGGGCGGTGCGGCGCAGGAGCGCGGTCTCGTCGATCCGGATCGGCGGCCGCATCTCGTTCATTGGAT
>JBOHKJ010000489.1:0-6220 GCA_050728975.1 Kiloniellales bacterium
CCTCCGGCGTCACCGACCACATCGCCAACGACGACGCCCACGCGCTTGCGATCGCGCGGCGCATCGTCGGCAACCTCAACCGCCGCAAGAGCCACGAGCTGGCGCTCGCGGAGCCCAAGGAGCCGGCCTACGATCCGGCCGAGATCTATGGCATCGTCTCGCGCGACGTGCGCAAGCCCTACGACATCCGCGAGGTGATTGCGCGGCTGGTCGACGAGAGCGCCTTCGACGAGTTCAAGGCGCTCTACGGCGCGACGCTGGTCTGCGGCTTCGCGCGCGTGCTCGGCTACCCGGTCGGCATCGTCGCCAACAACGGCATTCTCTTCTCGGAGTCGGCGCTCAAGGGCGCGCACTTCGTCGAGCTCTGCTGCAAGCGCCGCGTACCGCTGGTGTTCCTGCAGAACATCACCGGCTTCATGGTGGGGCGAAAGTAGGAGTCCGGCGGCATCGCCAAGGACGGCGCCAAGCTGGTGACCGCGGTCGCCTGCGCCGCGGTGCCCAAGTTCACGCTGATCCTCGGCAGCTCCTTCGGCGCCGGCAACTACGGCATGTGCGGTCGCGCCTATTCGCCGCGCTTCCTCTGGATGTGGCCCAACGCGCGCATCTCGGTGATGGGCGGCGAGCAGGCGGCCTCGGTGCTCGCCACCATCCGCCGCGACGGCTTCGCCGCCAAGGGCAAGAAATGGTCCGAGCAGGAGGAGGCCGCCTTCAAGGCGCCGATCCTCGCCCAATACGAGGAGCAGGGACACCCTTACTACGCCACCGCGCGGCTGTGGGACGACGGCGTGATCGATCCGCTCGACAGCCGCATGGCGCTCGGTCTCGGGCTATCGGCCGCGCTCAACGCGCCGATCCCCGAGACCACCTTCGGCGTGTTCCGGATGTGAGGCGGGGAGGAAAATGACCGCGACTCTCAAGACCAGGACCGACACCCGCGGCGTCGCCTACGTCACGCTGAACAAGCCCGAGGTGCACAACGCCTTCGACGCGGCGCTGGTCGGCGAGCTGACCGCGCTGCTGAAGAAGCACGAGGCCAATCCCAAGGTGCGGCTGGTCGTGCTGGCGGCCGAGGGCAAGTCCTTCTCGGCCGGCGCCGACCTCAGGTGGATGCGCGAGATGTCGCTCTACTCTGAGGAGCAGAACCTGGCCGACGCGCGCGCGCTCGCCGGCCTCATGGCAACCCTCGACCGTCTCGCCAAGCCGACACTGGCCCTGGTGCGGGGCCCGGCCTACGGCGGCGGGGTGGGGCTGATCGCCTGCTGCGACATCGCGCTCGCGGTTGACAGCGCGACCTTCGCCTTGACCGAGGTGCGGCTCGGCCTGGTGCCGGCGGTCATCTCGCCCTATGTCATCGCGGCGATCGGCGCGCGCGCGGCGCGGCGCTATTTCCTCACCGCCGAGCGCTTCTCTGCGATCGAGGCCGAGGCGCTCGGCTTGGTCCACCTTGTGGTGACTTCGAGCGCGCTGGAGGACACCGCCGACAAGATCGTCTGCGCGCTCCTGGCCGGCGGCCCGGCCGCGCTCGCCGAGGCCAAGCGTCTGGTTCCGTTCGTCGCCGCGCGCCCCGGCGACCGGACGCTCGACGAGGAGCTGGCGGCGCTGATCGCCCGCATACGCGCCGGCGCCGAGGGCAAGGAAGGGCTCTCCGCCTTCCTGGAAAAGCGCAAGCCGCGCTGGCAGGGGTGAAGGGGAAGCCGACCGCCTGGGCTCGGCGACGCGGCCGGAATGGCGGGCGGAGGCGACTTTTCGCTTTGCCTTGGCGCCCCGAGGGCCTATCTAGAGCCCGTCATTCTGTTTCGAATTGCCGACCTGCTTGCCCCGCGCGCCCCTTTATCGCTCGCGCCCGGGTTCTGGATCGTCGCCATTCCCAGCTACAGTCTGATGCGCCGCAGCCGACGCGGTGCGCGTCGAGTCCCGACCGGATGAGGTGATCCCATGGCTTTCAAGCCAAACTACAACCAGCAGCGCCGCGAGCGCACCCGCAACAAGGAGCTGAAGAAGCAGGAGAAGCAGCAGCGCCGCGAGGAAGCCGCCGCCCAGCGCAGGGCGGAACGCGGCGAGGGCGCCGAGCCTTCGGTTGACGAGTCCCCGGGCGCCGAATCGCCGGTCGACGAGCCCGAGCAGAGCTAAGTTAGGTACCCTTTGGAGCGTAGGCCATGGGCCGCAGGAAACCCACAGTCGAGAGCGGCAGCGTGCTGTTCGACGTCGTCTATCAGGACGGCACGCGCACCTCGAACCGCAAGGTGCCGGCGGCCGAGCTCTCGGGCCTCGACGGCGACGCTCCGGCGCGCGCCCTGATCGAGGCCCAGGACCGCAAGATCGCCCTCATGTCCGGCAACTCGCGCGGCCCCATCAAGACCATCGTCCGCTCGCCGCGCCAGTAGCCGAGCTGCCCGGTCGCCGAGCTGCCAGAATCGGCGGCGATCCCTCTTGGCTGCCCGGGCCATCCTGCGGCAGACTGCGCGCCCGGAACAGGGAGGCGCGCATGGGTGGGCCGAAGGTGGTGGTGACGCGGCGCTGGCCGGAGGCGGTCGA
This sequence comes from Kiloniellales bacterium, assembly GCA_050728975.1. Classification (GTDB taxonomy): domain Bacteria; phylum Pseudomonadota; class Alphaproteobacteria; order Kiloniellales; family JBOHKJ01; genus JBOHKJ01. The sequence continues at coordinate 2,536 of JBOHKJ010000489.1, forward strand.
GGACGAGCTGAAGAAGCACTTCGAGGTTACGCTCAACCGCGACGACACGCCGATGGACCGCGAGGCGCTGGCCCAGGCGCTGGCGACCGCCGACGCGCTCTTTCCCACCGTCACCGACCGCATCGACGCCGAGCTGCTCGCTACCGAGCCGCTGAGCGTGCGCTTCATCGGCAACTTCGGCGTCGGCTTCAACAACATCGACGTTGCCGCCGCCAGGGCGCGCGGGCTGATGGTCACCAACACCCCCGACGTGCTGACCGCGGCGACCGCGGATCTCGCCATGGCGCTGCTGCTCGCGGTCGCGCGCCGCCTCGGCGAGGGCGAGCGGCACCTGCGTGGCCGCGCCTGGAACGGCTGGCGCCCGACCCACATGATGGGAACGCAAGTGACCGGCAAGACGCTCGGCATTATCGGCTTCGGGCGCATCGGCCAGGCCGTCGCGCGCCGCGCTCACGCCGGCTTCGAGATGCGGGTGATCTTCTTCGATCCCTATCCACCCAGCGACGAGCTGCTGCGCTCGCTCGGCGCCGAGCGCCGCGCCACCATCGAGGACGTCCTTGCAGAGTCGGATTTCGTTTCGCTCCACTGCCCGGCGACGCCGGAGAACCGCCACCTGATGAACGCCGGGCGTCTGAAGGCGATGAAGCGCGAAGCTTTTCTCGTCAACACCGCGCGCGGCGACGTGGTCGACGAGGCGGCGCTCGACACCGCGCTCGAGGCCGGCACTATCGCCGGAGCGGGCTTGGACGTGTTCGAGCGCGAGCCGGAGGTGACGCCGGGCTTGTTCGGGCGCGAGAACGTGGTGCTGCTGCCGCATCTCGGCAGCGCGACGCGCGAGACCCGCGTCGCCATGGGCCTCAAGGTGCTGGAGAACGCGCTCGCCTTCTTCGCGGGCCAGGAGCCGCCGAACCGGGTGGCATGAAGCGCGGTCGGGCCGGGGACCGCAATTCGCTCGGCTGACACCAGCTTGCTCTTTGTTCGGGCCGGCCTATGCTGGCAGCGGCGACACAGGCCCCTCCCTCGCACGACGTCGGCTCGAACGCGGAGGTTTGCGATGGCACTGGAGAGCAAGAAGGCAAAACGCGAACTGACAAGGTCTTTCTCCGGGCTTGAGAGGGACTATCGCGCCTTGAGAGCGAAAGCCGGCAAGCTGAGACGCGAAGAGCTCGCCGTCTGGCGCAGGTTGGAGAAACTGGTACGCGGGAAGCCCGGCCGCCTGATGACCGTAAGTCACAGACGGGGCCAGAAGGACAAGATCACGCGGCCCCGCTCGACCGGTTCCGGCTCGTTTCTGGCTCTTGCCCGAGCCCGGGGCTCGTCCGGGCTGTTCTGTGGCTGCAGACCCATCGTTATCGCCCCCCAGCCGAACGACGACATCGATGTCTGCATCCTCATTGCCTGCTCCAACGACCCTGCGACGTCCGGATTCCGATGCGAGTACTGGTGCACGACCTTCGAGGCGCCGCCGGTCGTTGCGGTCGCGCGAGGAACCCGGCGTCTCCAGAAAAGGAAAACTTAGGTCTGGTCGAGTCCATAGACCTCGCGCGCTTCGCTCACGCCGCGCAGCCGGTAGCGGCCGAGCGAGCGCAGCCGCCCGCGCAGCGCCGGCGCGGCGCGGACGAGGGAATCCGAGACCAGGAGCTGGCGGTCCAGCTCCTTGCACAGCCCTTCGAGACGCGACACCTCGTTGACGGCGGGGCCGATGACGGTGAAGTCGAGACGCTCGGCGGTGCCGACGTTGCCGTAGGTCACCTCGCCGGCGTGGAGCGCGATGTCGACGACAAGCGTGGGATTTCCCGCCGCCTGCTCGGTGTCGTTCAGCGCTCCGACCCGCGCCAGGATCTCCCGCGCCGCCGCCAGGGTCGCCTCTGCGACGCTTGCCATGTCGCGCTCGGCCTCGGCCAGAAACACCGCCAGCAGGCCGTCGCCGAGAAACTTCAGGATCTCGCCGCCGGCGTCCTTCACCGGCGCGCCGACGCAGTCGAAAAAGCCGTTGAGGCGCCGGGTCACCTCCTCGGGGACGGCGGCTTCCGCGAAGTCGGTGAAGCCCCGCAGGTCGGCGTCGAGGATGATCGCGGTGCTCCGCTCGACCGAGCCGCGCTGGATCTGTCCGACGACGACCCGCTCCGCCGCGTCCCGGCCCAGGTAAGTGGCGAGCAGCGTGCGCGTCGTCTCCTGCGCGCTGCCGGACCGGACCGCGAGCGCGAGGGTTCCCGACAGCTCTTCGAGGGCGGCGAGCTCGCGCTCGGTCCAGCCGCCGGAGCGGTCGGTAGCCCAGGAGAAGATCACGCCCAGCTCGGAAAGCTGGCTGTGCTCCACCCGCCAGCCGAAGCTGAAAAACAGGGCCAGCCAGTCGGTGAGGCCCTGGTCGCGGAGTTCGCCCAGCACCGGATAATCGAGCAGCGCATTCGCACCGGCGAGCGGGCGGCGCAGCCGTCGGGTTCCACTCTCCAGCATGTGGCGAAAGGGGCTCGATAGCCAGGCCGCGCCGGACTCGAAGCCGTGCTCGACATCGGCCGGCTCGACCGCTTTGCCGCGCTGCCAGAGGAAGCCGGTCGCCCACAGCAGGGGATGCAGCGTGGCGAAGGAGAGAAAGCCCCTGGTCACGGGAATCCCGGCGGCGCCCAGACGTTCGCAGAAGCCGTCGAGCAGCTCCGAGACCGGCGCGCCGGCGAGCCCGCGGTCGATCAGCCATGCGTGGTGCGGGGCGGAATCGAGTCTCCGGGGCGAATCGGGCATTGCGTGCTGCGCTTTTCGTCGGCCGCCGGTGCGGTTGCAGGCGCCCGTGCGGTCGGGCGGGTTCGGCGCACCTTCCCCCGCTGGCGCCCGAGCTCGCGGATACTATACGAAGGGCTTGTGGTCGCGGGGTGTCTAGTCGGTGGCGACTAGCCGTATCGACTTCAACACTTGGAAATCACAGCCCGTTCGCCCACTGGCGCCCCTCTCTGCTCTCAGCCACACTAGCGGCGCCAGGGCAGAGGAGTCGCATGGGTCCGGTGTTTTCCAGCGTCCTTATCGCCAATCGCGGCGAGATCGCCTGCCGCGTCGTCCGCACGGCGCGGCGCATGGGCTTGCGTAGCGTCGCGGTCTTTAGCGATGCCGACGCCAACGCGCTTCACGTCCGCGAGGCCGACGAGGCCTACCTGCTCGGCCCCGCGACCCCGGCGGAGAGCTACCTGAACGTCGAGAAGATCCTCAAGGTCGCGTCCACGGCGGGTGCGGAGGGCATCCATCCCGGCTACGGCTTCCTCGCCGAGAACGCCGATTTCGCCGAGGCCTGCGCCAAGGCCGGGCTCGTCTTCATCGGCCCGCCGGCCTCCGCCATCCGCGCGATGGGCTCCAAGAGCGCGGCCAAGGCGCTGATGGAGAAAGCCGGCGTTCGGGTCGTGCCCGGCTATCACGGCGAGAGGCAGGACGCGAAGCTGCTCGCCAAGGAGGCCGAGCGCATCGGCTATCCGGTGCTGATCAAGGCGGTGGCGGGCGGCGGCGGCAAGGGCATGCGCCAGGTGTCGAAGGCGGACGCGTTCGCCGCGGCGCTGCGCGGCGCGCGGCGCGAGGCAACTTCCGCCTTCGGCGACAGCCGCGTGCTGATCGAGCGCTATCTCACCCGGCCGCGCCACATCGAGGTGCAGATCTTCGCCGACGGTCATGGCAACTCGGTGCACCTGTTCGAGCGCGACTGCTC
>JBOHKJ010000490.1:0-9241 GCA_050728975.1 Kiloniellales bacterium
CTGGTCGACGATTCGATCGTGCGCGGCACCACGTCGATAAAGATCGTCGAGATGGTGCGCGCCGCCGGCGCCGAGGAGGTGCACATGCGGATCGCTTCGCCGCCGACCCGCTACTCCTGCTTCTACGGTATTGATACGCCGGAGCGGGGCGAGCTGCTTGCGGCGCAAATGGGCGTCGAGGAGATGACCAAGCACATCGGCGTCGATAGTCTGGCCTTCATTTCCATGGACGGCGTCTACCGGGCGATGGGCGAGGTCGGACGCGACGCCGAGGCACCGCAGTTCTGCGATGCCTGTTTCACAGGTGACTATCCGACCCGACTGTCCGATGTCGCCGACGGCGACCATGGGCGTCAGCTCTCGCTGCTCGCCGAGCTCGCGTGACGCCGGGCCTCGCCCCCCAGTCCTCCTTCCGATGATCGGTCGTTTCGTCCGGATGGTGCTGCCGGTCGGCGGTGGCGCGGCCGGCGCTCAACTGCCGGCCTTTTCGGACGCCTATCTCCAGCGCCTCGGCGGCCGGCTCGATCAAGCCGAGATCGAAGCAGCACGGGTGGCGCAAGCCGCTGCCGATAAGGGCTTAGCTGTCCCCAACTTTGTCCATGGCCTGTTGACGAGCGCCGATCCGCTGGCACGGCGCCAGGGTGAAGTCGTGCAGGACCAACTCAGCAATCTGGAGCGACTGCGCAGTGCCTTCGCCAGTCTGAGCGATGCCGTGCCGCTCGAGCGGCCGGTCAGGATGCTGACCCATTTTGACAGCGATGTCGCCACTAGCGCGATGACCGATTTCACGCCTGGCGTGCCGCTCGGGAGTGCCGGACTCACTTATGCCTTCGCCGGCTTCGTCGTGCTACTGATTCTGGCCTTCGTGTTCCGCTTGCTGTTTGGACGCAGCGCGCCGAGAGCGCTCCGCCAGCCATGAGTGGCCGCCTTGAGGGGCGCGTCGCGATGGTGACCGGCGCCTCGCGCGGGATCGGAGCGGCAGTCGCCAAGGCCTATGCGGCGGAGGGTGCGCAACTGGTGTTGCTGGCGCGTACCGTAGGCGGCCTCGAAGAGGTGAACGACGCGATTCGCGCGGCGAACGGACTACGCCCGCTCCTGGTGCCGCAGGATCTGCGGGACTTCTCGGCGCTCGACCGCCTGGGTGCCGCGCTCCACGAACGCTACGGAAGGCTCGATGTGCTGGTCGGCAACGCTGGCGCACTTGGCCGACTCTCGCCGACGGGCCATGTGCCACCCAAGGACTGGCAGGAGGTCATCGACGTCAATATGAGCGCCAACTGGCGCCTCATCCGTAGTCTCGATCCGCTGCTGCGACTCTCGGATGCCGGCCGCGCGATCTTCGTAACCTCGGGCGCAGCCAGCACAGCTTTCGCTTTTTGGGCGCCCTATGCCGCCAGCAAGGCGGGGTTGGAGATGCTGGTCAAGGTCTACGCCGCCGAGATCGCCAAGACTAAGCTTCGCGTCAATCTACTCGACCCTGGCCAGGTGCGCACGACGATGCGCGCCAAAGCCTTCCCCGGCGAAGATCCGGCGACCCTGCCCACGCCCGAGTCGCTCACGGCGCGGTTCGTGGAGTTGGCGCTGCCGAGCTGCCGCAGGAACGGCGAGGTGGTGCGCGCCTATTGAGAGCGTCGGCTATCTCGCGTAGGCAGCCAAGGCCGGCGATAGCGCGTGGTCGGCGAGTGCAATCTCCTTGGCCACCCGCGCCACCGCGGGCCGGCCGGCGACTCGCTCGTACCAGACGGCAAGCCGTGGTGTCTCCGTCAAGTCCGGCCCGCGCAAACGCTGCGCATAGAAGAGCACCAGATAGAGCGCGATATCGGCAACCGAAAAGTCGTTGCAGAAATGCCTCCGCATGCCGAGCCTCTCCTGCAATGCGCGATAGTGATCCACCAACAGCGCCTCGGCGTGTTTGGCTTCGTCCTCGCGCTGAGCCCACCGTCGCGGGTCCGGCGACGGCGGCTCGCTCCGGTACATAAGGCTCCGCACCGGCGCCAGGACGATTTCATCGGCGGTGAGCTCGAGCAGCCGGCAGCGGGCGCGGGCCTCGGGATCGGCGGGATAGAGTGGCGGCAGTGGATAGGCCTCTTCCAGGTATTCGAAGATGACAGTCGAATCGAACAGCGTCACCGCGTCGTCGACCAGCACCGGGACCTGGCCCTTGGGGTTGGCGGCCAGCACTACCGGATGCTTGGGTGCATAGCCGGTAGTTTGGCTGAAGGACACCATTTCGCGTTCGAAGGCGAGCCCCTTTTCCTGAAGCGCGATCTCCACCTTGCGGGCAAAGAGACTGAGCGGGCCGGAATAGAGCTTCATAGTTCGGACCTTCGGCCAGCAGCCCTGCGGTCAAGGTTGAGAACATACCATGAACATTGAAGCGACGCAATTGATTTCGACTGACTGCAAGGCGCGCCGCCTTATCGTTTCTTCGCGTAAGGGTTTTGGCCGCCGCGAAAGGACAGCCTGAGCGGCACGCCCGGCAGGTCGAAAGCCTCGCGGAGCTCGTTCTCCAGGTAGCGGCGGTAGCTATCCGGAAACTCCTTTGGCCGCGAACAGAAGAGCGCAAAGGTCGGCGGCCGGGTCTTGGTCTGGACCAGATACTTGAGCTTGAGCGCCCGGCCGCCCGGCGCCGGGGGCGGGTGCGCAGCGCCGACCACGGCAAGCCAGCGATTGAGGTCGGCGGTGGAAATGCGCCGGTTCCAGGTCCGATAGATCGAAAAGACCGCCTCCATCAGGCGATCGAGATTCTGGCCTTGGAGAGCGGAGATCGGCACCACCGGCAACCCGCGGACTTGCGGCAGCGATCGCTCCAGTCTGTCACGGACCTTGCCGATCGCGATATCGCGGTCGCCGCATGCATCCCACTTATTGACAGCAAGCACCAGCGCCCGGCCCTCTTCGGCGACTTCGCTCGCGACCGTCAGATCCTGCTTCTCGAGCGGAGCTGCCGCGTCGACCACCAGGATCACAACCTGCGCCAGATCGAGCGCACGCCTGCTGTCGGCGGCCGCGAGCCTTTCAAGACCGTCAGTCACCCGGGCACGGCGGCGAAGACCAGCGGTATCGACCAGCTCTACCGGCTGTCCGCGGTAGCTCCAGGGCACCAGAATTGCGTCCCGCGTAATTCCCGCCTCGGGACCGGTGAGCAGGCGCTCCTCGCCGAGCAGCTTGTTGACCAAGGTCGATTTGCCGACATTGGGCCGCCCGACCACCGCAAGGCGGAGCGTACGAGTCTCTTCTCCGTCCTCTTCGTCCTCAACTGCCGAGTCTGGTTTCCCTTCCCGCTCTGCCACCTCGTCCGCAAGAGGCGCATTGCCCCAATCGGCGCCGGGCAGTGCCGTCAGCAGCGCGTCGCGCAGATCGGAGAGACCCTCGCCATGCTCGGCCGACACTGGAATCGGCTCGCCGAGCCCGAGATCGAAGCCTTCCAGACGGCCGCCCTCCCCGCTTCGCCCCTCGCATTTGTTGGCGACCAGGACCGTTGCCTTGCCGCTGCGGCGCAGCCAATTGGCAAAGTGACGATCGCCGGCCGTGACGCCGGCGCGCGCATCGTAGAGGAGAATGGCGAGATCGGTCCGGGCGAGCGCTCGCTCGGTCTGGCTGGTCATACGCGCGGCCAAGCTCTCGGGCGCCGCGCCCTCGAGGCCGGCGGTGTCAATTAGCTCGAAGGCCAAGTCAAAGAGCCGTCCCGCCGCTTGGCGCCAATCCCGAGTGACGCCCGGTTGGTCGTGTACGATGGCTATCCGTCGCCCAGCGAGGCGGTTGAACAGCGTAGACTTGCCGACGTTCGGCCGGCCGATAATTGCAAGAGTGGGTGGCATGGCGGACGAAGGCTCACGGTCGGGCAGCAGGAACGGGACACCGCCGAACGCCGGCGACCTCAGCGATAGGCGGCGAGCGTGCCGTCCTCGGCCAGGAAATAAAGACTGCCGCCAGCCGCTGCCGGCGGAACTACCGCTGGGCCGGGCAGGTCGATCCTGGTCAGGATCGCACCGTCGGCAGGCGAGAGCGCCAGGGCTTCGCCGTTGCTCCCAGCGACGAAAAGCCGCCCGCCGGCCAGCAGCGGGCCGTGCCAGCGGATTGGTCCCTCCTGGTCTTCGGGATCGGTAAAGCGCGGCAAGACCTGTACCCAACGAATGCGTCCGTCCTCACGCCTGAGGCAGACCACCTGATTGTCGTTGGTCAACTGGAAGATGAAATTTCCCGCAACCCATGGCATTTCGACGCCGCCCAGTTCAATGTCCCAGACCCGCAAGCCCTGGCGGAGGTCGATGGCGACCATGCGACGCGCGTGGCTGATCGCGAAAACCCAGTCGCCGTGCACCACTGGGGCGCCGCGAATGTGCGGCAGGTCTGCCAGCGGATCGCTGCGCGAGACCGAGCTCAGCGCATCGTTCCACAGTACGCGGCCAGTCTCCGCCAGCAGCGCAAAGATCTCGCCCGAGGAATAGGCGACGATGACGGTGGATCCAGAAACCGCCGGTGGAGCGCTGCCGGCGAGGCCTGCGACTTCCTGGATACCGGCGTGATTCCACAGTACCGAACCGTCGGTGGCCGAGAGCGCAAAGGTCTGATTGTCGAGCGTGACGACGAAGACACGCCCGCCCTCCACTGTCGGAGCGGCGCGCATGGGTGCTGGGATAGCCTGCTGCCACAGTGGCTCACCGTTCTGGGCGTCGAGCGCGACCAACCGCCCAAATCCGGTGCTGACGAAGAGCCGCCCATCGGCAAAAGCGAGTCCACCGCCGAAGTATCCGCTGTCTTCGTCCTCTGGCTCGAGATCGCGCTGCCACTGGGTGCGTCCGCTGTCGCTGCCCATCGCCGTCACGATTGACTGCGAATCCATCGTAAAGACGGTGCCGTCGACAATCAGCGGCTGCGCCATTAAAAGCGTCGTGTCGCTGCGTCCCTGCCCCACCGACGACGACCAAGCCCGGCGCAAAGGGTCGCCGAGCGCCAGATGCTGCAGGTCGTGCATTGCGTTGCCGCCAAACTGGACCCAACGCTGTGTTCCGTTCACCGGCGGCAGCTCGACCGGCAGTTCGGCCAACGACGAATCGGCGCTGACCCCACGGTCGAACGCCAGAATGGCAATGCGCTGTCCCGGCAGCGGCGGGTCTTCGGCTTCGCCAAACCAGTCACCGGCGCCGCAGGCGGTCAGCAATAGCAGCAAGGGCAACAGCGCCGCTGCGAGCCGTACTTTCATGAGGGGTTCCTATTGGTCGTCCAGAGCCTGCAACAACTCCGAGGCGCGGGCGCGCAGGCCCGGCGGAGCTGAGAGATCATCGGCTACGGCGGTGAGATGAAGCCGGGCAGTCTCGCCGTCGCCTTGACGCAGCGCAAGTAGCGCCTGCAGCTCCAAGGCCAGGGGTCGATAGGCCGGAAAGTTCGATTTCAACGTGTCAAGGCGTCCGTTGAGCGCCCCCGCATCGCCGCCATCAATCTCCGAGGAGATCGCGAGCAGCGTTGCCACAGGCGCAAATGGCGCCCTTCCGTCCGCGGCGATCTCGTTCCATAGTACACGCGCACCTTCAGCATCGCCGCCGTCGGCCAGGAGTTGCGCGCGCTCGAAGGCGGCGAGCGTGCCATAGCCCGATTGGCCAGGCGCGCCGACAGCGGCGAAGGCTTCGATCGCGGCACTACGTTCGTCGCTGTCGGCCAGCGCCTTGGCGGTCGCGAAGTCGTCTGCGAGCTGTTCTTGCCGGTCACGGTCGTAAGCTCGCCAGGCCTCGTAGCCAGCGACCGCGAGGACCACGACCAGCGCCGCTGCGATCGCATGGCGGCCGTAGCGCTTCCACAACTTGGCAGCTTGATCGCGCCTTAGGTCCTCTTCGACCTCGCGAAAGATGTCGGCCACGGAAGCTCCTTGAAGATCGAGCATCAGCTCGGGGAAATGGGGCGCCACCTTACCCTGGCATACCCGGCTTGATAAGGGGCTGAGCCGCCGAAGACAACGAGAGAAGCCACGATTCTCGACGCTTGCCGGCCCCCCGATGCGCGCGTCAGGCGGGCCGTCGTCAGGCTGCGCGCCACTTTATACTGCAGCCTATCGCCGCCTTTTGATCGACCGGGCCTTTGCCGCTCGAGGCGATGGCGCGCATCGCCTCGTACAGCTCGCGCCGGGCGTTTTCCACCAGGATGGTGCGGGACTCGTCGAGGCGGCCCCGGTACTGGAGTTCCAGGTCTTTATTGAAGCCGAAGAATTCAGGCGTGCAGACGGCTTCATAGGTCCGCGCTGCCTGTTGGGTGGGATCCACCACATAGGGAAAGTTGAGCCCATGACTCTTCGCGAACTCCTTCATCTTTTCAAAGGAATCCTGGGGATAGGCGGTGGCGTCGTTTGGATTGATGGCAATCGCCCCGATGCCCTCGGCGGCGAGATCGCTGACATCCCTGACCATCCGCCCGACCACAGATTGCACGTACGGGCAGTGGTTGCACATGAAGATCACCAGCAGGCCCTTGGGTCCCCGGGCTTGGGCCAAGGTCCAGTGCTGGTTATCGATTCCTTCTAGGTTAAATTCCGCTGCTTTCCAGCCGATTTCACCCGGCCGAGAGACGGCTGCCATCGTTAACCTCCCCGGCGCTGAGGCCGACAATCCAAGCAGTTCAACCGCTTCTTAACTCGCAAAGGGGAGACTAAAGGTCAACGCCCGCCGTCGGTTCCGGCGTCCTGACCGTATCCGGGCGGCGGATACTGGGAGATTTGGCTATGACGGCGAGAATCCTGGCCCCCTTGGCTCTACTGCTCGGCCTCTCCGCCTGCGAAGGCGCGGGCGCCTTCGCGCTCGCCGGAGCTAGCCTCGTCAGCTTCGTCCATACCGACAAGACATTGACCGACCACGCGGCCTCCTGGGTGATGGAGGAGGACTGCTCGATCATGCACAGCGCCGACGACGAGCCCTATTGCCAGAGCGCCGAAGAGATCGCCGCCAGGGAGGGAGACGCGGATGCCGAACTGGCCGGCAGCCAGAGCGCCCTCTATTGCTATCGCACCCTCGGCGAGATTACCTGCCACAATCGCCCGGACCCGCTCGCCAGTGAGCAAGCATTAGTCCGATAACCACCTAATTTATCTCACGAATCTGGCTAGACGCGGCACCAGCGCACGGGCTCATCGACAGCGCTGGACGAGTCGCCATTTTTCGGGAAAACTAGCTTCATGACGAGGGGCAACCTGCTCATTCTTTTCTAGGCTGAGGCGGCCGGGCATGGCACGGATCTACCGCTTCACCCACAGCCGCCGTATCAGCCAGCCCGTATTTTTCGACCGCCGCGAGCTCAATCTGCTGCTTTCGCTCTACAGCCGTCGGGTGATGAGTGGCGAGTGGCGCGACTACGCCATCGACCACAAGGGCGGGGTGGCGATCTTCTCGGTTTTCCGTCACGCGCTCGACGCACCGATCTTCAGTGTCGCCAAGAAGGCCGATGGCCATCGCGGCACATTTCTGGTCTACAGCGGCGGGCGACGCCTCAAACAGGCCTCCTCCCTGGCGGAAGCGCTATCCATCTTCGAACGGCGCCTCAGCCTGGTCCAGTAGGCGTGCCTGCCGAAAATTGCCCGTCCCATGCGACCCAAGATCAATCCGCTGAAGCTCAACCCGCTGCAATGCCGTACCCTGGTGCTCCTCCAGGTGCTGGCCAAGAGCCCCGAAACAGCGCGCATCGACGAGAAGAGCGGCGAGGCGACCATCGGCTCGTTCCCCAAGCCTCATGGCAACCACTTCCATCTTGGGAGCTACGCGGTGATGGCGCGCGATGCCAGCGGCCTCGCCAACGAAGGCGTATGGAAGGCGCTGGAGCGCAAGGGCCTGGCGCGCTGCACCTATCCGCTTGCCATCACCCTGACTGTCGCCGGCAGAAGCTACGACACCGGCATCGCCGAGCAAATCCTGCACCGCGCGGATCACTAGCTGCAGGTGGTCGAAGACATTACTTTACGGCAACGCGACTCAGAAAATACTCCCACACCCGGTCGATCGAGAGCGGCGAGAACTGGGTTTCCCTTGTAAGGTTAATCTCGGCGGTGCTAAGCACTTTGGGATCGCCGAGCTGCAGCGCCTGCAGCTGGATGCGCGCGTTCACCTGGAGATAGATAGCGGTCAACACCGCTTCGCGTAGGCTGTGGCCGGCAATGACCGCACCATGGCCGCGCATCAACAGGCAGGAGTTCTCAGCGAGAGTCTTCGCCATATCGCGGCCCTGGGCCATGGTCCGCACCAGCATGTCGGTGTCGCCGAAACGCTCGCGAATGTCCCACACCGGAACCTCGTGACCGATGACAGACGCGACATGGACGACCGACTGCAAGCGTACCGAAGTGACGCTGAACGGCAGCACGTCATAACTGTGATTGTGAACGACGGACTGGGTATCCGGCCGCGCCTCGTAGATCGCGCCGTGGATCATCCGCTCGCCGTAGGGTGTACGGCCCCGAGCGTCCACGGGCGTTCCATCGAGCTCGAACTCCATCAGGTCCGAGAGCTCGACCAGCTCAGGACTACGCGAGCGCGACATTATGTAACGCGCCGAGTCGCCGGGCTTGCGGATCGACACATGGCCGAACGCGTCGACGACGCCCTCGCGCGCCAGAATCCGGTTCGCCGCCACCAGGTCGCGCAACAAGGCTTCCTCTTGTCTCATTCACTTTCCCTCTACCCAGGTCACAGTACATACGCACGGCTCTCCGGAATCTGGACAGTGTTGGGGGGTAGCAACAGGCACTCCTATTCCCACTCGATGGTGCCGGGCGGTTTGGAGGTCACGTCGTAGACCACGCGGTTGATGCCGCGCACTTCGTTGATAATCCGCGTTGCCACGCTCGCCAAGAAGGCGTGGTCGAAAGGATAGGAGTCTGCCGTCATGCCGTCGATCGAGGTGACGGCGCGCAGCGCGCAGACTTGGTCGTAGGAGCGCGCATCCCCCATCACACCGACAGTCCGGACCGGCAACAGCACGGCGAAGGCCTGCCAGATGGCATCGTAGAGACCGGCCTTGCGGATCTCCTCGAGGTAGATTGCGTCGGCCTTGCGCAGGATATCGCACGTCTCTGCCGTCACCTCGCCGGGAATGCGGATCGCCAGTCCCGGGCCCGGGAAAGGATGGCGCCCAACCAGGCGCTCCGGCAGGCCCAGCTCGCGACCGAGAACGCGCACCTCGTCCTTGAAAAGCTCGCGTAGCGGCTCAACCAGCTTCATCTTCATGTGCTCGGGCAAGCCGCCCACGTTGTGGTGCGACTTGA
>JBOHKJ010000491.1:0-2387 GCA_050728975.1 Kiloniellales bacterium
CGGCAGATCGCCGAGCAGGTCTCGGCCGCGGCCGCGGGCGCGCCCGCAGCCGGAACGCGGGTCGGCCTGGAAAAGCTGCTGCGCGGCGGCCACACCTGGCAGGTCGGCCGCTAGTCCTTTTACGCGAGCTTGGAGAGCAGGCTGCGGAGCTGGCGCCGCTGGCGCGGGTCCAGCGCATCGAGCAGCGTGCCCGCGCGCGTCTGTTCGTCGCGGACCAGCTGGCGGATCAGCTGCAGGCCGGCCGGCGTCAGCTGAAGCATGTGACGCCGCCGATCGGATTCCGCAGGCGACGACTTTATCAGCCGCCGGCGCTGCAGGCGTTGCACCACGCCCTGGGTCGTAGCCGGATCCATCGCCGCAAGACGTCCCAGATGATTCTGCGAAACCGAGCCCACCTCATAGAGACGGGCGAGCGCGAAATACTGCCGCGGCGTCAGCCGATGGCGCGTCAGTGCGCCGAGAAGAATCGAAGAGGCGCGCTGATGCGCCCTTCGCAGCAGATAGCTGATCGAATCGTCGAGCGAAAAATTGGAAAGCGCCTTTCGCCCGAGCTTCTCGCTGGGTTCCCCGCCGCACACGCCTGATTGCCCCCGGGCCTTGCCTACTTGCGCGCCCATATTAATTTTTTTAATACTCTCCGGCAGCTGAGGCATACCTTGCTCACAACGTCGAGGGGGTGACGCTGGGCCAGCGGAGTCGGCGCGTAGTCTGCTGTCGATCGTTGCGCAGGTCTAGAGCCAAAAATGTCTTCCTGCGCAGCAATTACACGCTGTCTCGGCGTTAAATCGCGCTTGGAATTAGAACAGTTTCGGCTTCGGCGACGCGCTCGAAGAACCAACCGCTTGCAATCAATCGGCGAACCGATTCGATGTCCGGCGCCAGCGCGCGGTCGACGGCGAGGAAGGCCGCCTGCTTGCGAATTGCAGCCACCGCTTCGGCGAGCGCTGCGCTGGTTTCGAGCGGGCGCCGAAGATCGATGCCTTGCGCGCCTGCCAGCAGCTCGATCGCGACGATCCGGCTCAGGTTCTCGGCAAGCCTGACCAGCTTCGTACCCGCAAAGGTTGCCATCGAGACGTGGTCTTCCTGATTGGCGGAGGTCGGTAGGCTGTCGACGCTGGCAGGATGGGCGAGCGCCTTGTTTTCGCTGGCGAGCGCCGCCGCGGTGACCTGCGCGATCATGAAGCCCGAGTTGAGCCCCGGCTCGGCGATCAGGAACGCCGGCAGGCTGGAGATCGCCTGATCGGTCAGCAGCGCGATGCGCCGCTCCGAAAGCGCGCCGATCTCGGCGAGCGCGATAGCGGCGGTGTCGGCGGCGAAGGCCACCGGCTCGGCGTGGAAGTTTCCGCCGGAGAGGATCTCGCCGCTCTCGGCGAAGACCAGCGGATTGTCGGAGACGGCGTTGGCCTCGCACGCCAGCGTCGTCGCCGAATGCGTGAGCAGGTCGAGAACGGCGCCCATCACCTGCGGCTGGCAGCGCAGCGAGTAGGGGTCCTGCACCCGGTCGCAGTCGAGATGCGAGCTGCGTATCCCGCTTCCGGCGAGCAGCCGGCGCAGCACCGCGGCGCAGGCGATCTGTCCCGGCTGGCCGCGCACCTCGTGAATGCGCGGATCGAAGGGCGTGTCGCTGCCCAGTGCGGCATCGATGCTCAACGCGCCGGCGTAGAGCGCCGCGGCGAAGGCGTCGCAGCCGGCGAAGAGGCCGTCGAGCGCCAGCGCGGTCGAGACCTGCGTGCCGTTCAGCAGCGCGAGGCCTTCCTTCGCGCCGAGCGCGAGCGGCGCCTTGCCGATCCGCTTCAACGCCTCGGCGGCCGGCAGGCGGCTGCCGGCGAGGTCGACCTCGCCTTCGCCGAGGAGCGCGGCCGAGAGATGCGCCAACGGTGCCAGATCGCCCGACGCGCCGACCGAGCCCTGCGAGGGCACCACCGGCAGCGCGTCGGCCTCGAGCAGCGCCAGCAGGAAGTCGATCGCCTCGCCGCGAATGCCCGAATAGCCGCGCGCGAGCGCGTTAACCTTGAGCAGCAGGACGAGGCGCACCACCCGCGGCGACAGCGCCGGGCCGACGCCCACGCAATGGGACAGCACCAGGCGGCGCTGCAGCTCGCCGAGCTGCGCTTCGTCGATCGCCTTGCGCGCCAGGCTGCCGAAGCCGGTGTTGACTCCGTAGACGCGTTTTCCCTTGGCGAGCACCGCGCCGACCGCCGCGGCCGAGGCGTCGATCTGCGCTCGGGAGGCCGGGTCGAGAGCGACCGGGCCCGGCTCGCGCCAGAAGCGCTGCAGGGTGGCGAGCGTCAGGCGGCCGGGGTCGAGCGTGACGGCGGACGGGCGGGCCAAGGCGAGGGCTCCACAAGTTGTCTATACAAGCTCGCTGCTAGTGATAGCCCCGGCGC
>JBOHKJ010000492.1:0-7027 GCA_050728975.1 Kiloniellales bacterium
GGCATCGGCAAGCCCGGTAATGCCAAGCCCGATGCGGCGCTTGGCGACCGCCTCGTTCTTCTGCTCGGGCAGCGGAAATCGCGAGCAGTCGATGGCGTTGTCCATCATCCGCACCGCGAGCGGTACCAGCCGCTCCAGCTCGGCGAGGTCGAGCGCCGCCGTCTTGTCGAAGGGCGCCTCTACCAGCCGCGCCAGATTGATCGAGCCGAGCAGACAGGCGCCGTAGGGCGGCAACGGCTGTTCGCCACATGGATTCGTGGCGTGAATCGTCTCGCAGTAATGGAGGTTGTTCTGCTGGTTGATGCGGTCGATGAAGATCACGCCCGGCTCCGCATAGGCGTAGGTTGCGCGCATGATGCGGTCCCAGAGCTGGCGCGCCGGCAGGCTGCGATAGGTCGTGCCGCCGAAGGTCAGCTCCCAGGGCGCGTCCTCGCGCACCGCGGTCATGAAGGCGTCGGTGACCAACACCGAGAGATTGAACATGCGCAGCCGGCCGGGCTCTTGTTTCGCCTCGATGAAGGCCTCGATGTCCGGGTGGTCGCAACGCAGCGTCGCCATCATGGCGCCGCGCCGTGAGCCGGCGCTCATGATGGTGCGGCACATGGCGTCCCAGACGTCCATGAACGACAGTGGCCCAGAGGCGTCCGCACCAACCCCGTGGACCGGCGCGCCCTTGGGGCGCAGCGTCGAGAAGTCGTAGCCGATCCCGCCGCCCTGCTGCAGGGTCAGCGCGGCCTCGCGGAGATGGGCGAAGATGCCGCCCATGTCGTCGGGGATCGTCCCCATGACGAAGCAGTTGAAGAGCGTGACATTGCGCTCGGTGCCGGCGCCTGCCAGGATCCGACCGGCCGGCAGGAAGCGGAAATCGCGGAGCGCGTCGTAGAAGCGCGTTTCCCAAACCGCGGCATCCTTTTCAGGCGCGGCCAGCGCGCAGGCAACCCGGCGCCAGCTTTCCTCCAGTGTGCGGTCGAGCGGCTCCCCCGCCTCGCTCTTGAGACGGTATTTCATGTCCCAGATCCGCTGGGAAACGGCCGAGAGCGTGATCGACAAGGGGCCTCCGAAGAAGGCTTACATGGGGTCGAATCGGAGGCGGGAGAACCGCCAACGAAAGGATAGCACCCGAAGCGCCTTTCAGCATAAATTCGCTTTTTGTTCCTGTTTAGCGAGCCGCCGCCGCGCGTTAGATCGCGTTAGGTCGAGTGGAGCGAATGCCAAAACAGCCGATCGACCGACTGCGCGCTCTTTGCCTCGCTCTCCCGGAAGCGGTGGAGAAGGAGGCCTGGGGCGACCCGACCTTCCGGGTGCGCGACAAGATCTTCGCTATGGAGAAGCGCGGCGACGGACGGCTCTCGGTCTGGTGCAAGGCGCCGCCCGGTAGCCAGATGGTGCTGGTCGGGGCCGATCCAGAACGTTTCTTCGTTCCGCCCTACGTCGGCCACAAGGGCTGGGTCGGAATGCGGCTCGACCGCAAGCCGGACTGGAAGGAGGTCGACACCTTCGTCAGGCGCAGCTATCGGCTGATCGCGCCGAAGCGGCTGGAGTCGCTCGTCGACTGAGGGAATTGGCCGGCTCCGGCGGCACCGGAGAAAGACTGTGCGTTTAGTCACTGCCCAAGGGTTCGCCTCCATTCAAGCTGCGACACGAACGGCGTTCGGCTAGGTTCCTTCCTGCCGCCGCGCCAGCAGGAAGGAATCAAGGACCGCGATGATTAGCCGCGCCGCCCTCTACCCCTCGCTCGAACCCTTCCGAACCGACTACCTGAAGGTCTCGGACCTCCACTCCATCTACTACGAGGAGGCGGGCCGGCCCGACGGCCGCCCTGCGGTGTTCCTCCACGGCGGGCCGGGGGTCGGCATCCTGCCGGGCTACCGGCGCTTCTTCGATCCGGAGCACTATCGCACCGTGCTGTTCGACCAGCGCGGCGCCGGGCGTAGCAAACCCCATGCCGAGATCCGCGAAAACGACACCTGGGCGCTGGTCGAGGACCTGGAGAAGCTGCGCCGCCATCTCGGCATCGAGCGCTGGGTGGTAATGGGCGGAAGCTGGGGCTCGACACTCGCGCTCTGTTACGCCATCGCCTACCCCGAGAGTGTGAAGGGGCTCATCGTTCGCGGCATCTTCCTGGGCCGCCCCTGGGAGGTCGCCTGGCTGCATGAAGACGGCGGTGCGGCGAAACTCTTTCCCGATGAGTACGAGCGCTTTCGTGCCCAGGTCTCCCACGTCCCGCCGCGCGATACCGTCGCCGCCTACTACGAACAACTCACCGGCGGCGACCAGGCGACGCGGCTTGCTGCAGCCAAGGCCTGGTCGCGCTGGGAGACCTCGATGGCGACCCTGGTCACCGATGCCGCGGCGCTCGAAGCGACCCAGCGCGACACCAACGCGCTCTCCAAGGCGCGGCTCGAATGCCACTTCACCCATCACAGGTTCTTTATGAAGAGCGACAACTTCATCCTGGAGAACGCCGGCCGTATCGCCGAAACTCCCTGTCGCATCGTCCAAGGCCGCCACGATCCCATCTGTCCGACGCTGTCGGCCTGGGAGTTGCATAAGGCGCTGCCGAAATCGGACTTGCGCATCGTGCCTGACGGCAGCCACTCGCCGATGGACCCCGGTATGGCCGCCGAGATGGTCCAGGGCGCGGAGGACTTCAAAGAGCTTTAAGGGCCGTCGTTCCTGCTCGAGCGCCCTTTGCGCACGACATCGTAGCCGATCGCCAGAGCGAGACCGAGGCCGATACCGAGCGCGATTCCGACAGCCATGGTTCCTGCTTGCGCCATGACGAGGGATTTGGCGTCGCGGCGCGCAAGTGGCAAGGCGCGGGGCGATCGTTCAGTCCGCCGCCACCAGTTTCTCCGTCTCGCCCTCGATGCGCTTCTCCAGCTCCGCCATGAAGGCGCGGCGCTCGAGTCCGGGCGCGATCGGGTCTAGGACCTTGAGCGTGATCGTTCCTGGCAACTTGATGAAAGCCCGGCGGCGCCAGAACAAGCCCGAGTTGAGCGCCACCGGCACCACCGGAATGCCAAGCTGGGTGTAGAGCGCCGCCACGCCGGGATGATAGGGCCGGCGCGTGCCGGGCGCGGTGCGGGTTCCCTCCGGGAAGATGTAGAGCGAATGGCCGAGCGCCACGTAGCGCCTGGCGTCGGCGACCAGCCGCTTCAGCGCCCCGGCGCCGCCGGCGCGGTCGACCGCCACCGTGCCCGAACGCTTGAGGAACCAGCCGAACAGCGGAATCCAGGTCAGCTCCTGCTTCACCACCGGAATTGGATGGTCGCGCAGCGCTGGCATGATCAGCACGTCCCAAGCCGACTGGTGCTTTGAGGCGACGATGCAGGGCCCGTCCGGCAGCCTCTCCAGCCCCTCGAGCCTGTGGTCGATGCTGCAGAAGACCCGCAACAGCCGCAGCGAGAGCCCGGTCCAGACCCGGCCGACCCCATAGCTCGCCCAGGCGGGCAGGATCAGCAGCGGCAGGCAGAGGATCAGCAGCAGCGTCGTCCAGCCGAAGAACGCGATGTTGAACAGCAGCGAGCGCAGCGCGGTCACGGAACGCTCACGGCCGGCGCTAGGGCAGCAGGTCGCGCAGCGGGCCGAGGAAGCGCGCCACCAGGTACTTGTTGTATTCCGTGGCGATCAGCGCGGCGCTGCCGGGCCAGAGGTACCAGTCGTCGAGCTTGAAAGGCTGCGGCACGACCGGATGCGGCACGATCTCGGCGTCCGGCAGCGCGCGAGCGAACTCCAGCAGGCTGCGTGGCATGTGATAGGAAGCGGTCACCAGGCGCAGCGAGGTGAAGCCTTCGCGCTTCATCCAGGATGCGGTCTCGTCGGCATTGCCGCGGGTGTTGTCGGCGGCGTAGCCCAGCTCGACGCAGCAGGCCATTTCGCTCGGTGACTGCTGGCTCAGCTCCAGGAGCTCCTGCACCTCGACACCGCGATAGACGCCCGAGACGAAGAGCTTGCCGGCCAGCCCCTGGGCGAGCAGTGCGAGCCCAGCCTCCAGCCGGTCGCTTCCGCCAGTCAGCACCACGATGGAGTCGGTCTTGCGGCCCGGATCGGCGGTGGCCTCAGGCAGGCTGTTGGCGAAGGAGATCAGACCGGCCAGCCAGGCGATCGCCGCCACGCTCAGCAGCAAGGCCGTCATCGCCAGGGCGCGCCGGCGTCTGCGCTTGGCTCTCGGGCTCGGTCGCAGCATCGTTGTATACGCTGTCGTGTCGCGGCCCATGCGCGCTAGGGCATGCTGGCCAGCGTTTGCAGTGCGGTCCAGCGCGCAGTCGCCAGCGCCAGCACCGCGGCCAGTGCCGGCAGCAGCAGCAACAGCGCCCACTCGCCGCCGCCGATGAGATTCGGGTCGGGCAGTAGCGGCGCCGCCATGCGTTCCATCAGATGGGCAATGCCGAATACCGTCAGCCCCGCCGCGGCAAGCCCGATCAGTCCGCCACGCAACGTAAGCGACAGGGCGTGCGCTTGGAACTGCCGCGCAACGTAGTCGTCGCGCGCGCCGATCAGGTGCAAGAGTTCGATCACTTGGCGATGCACCGCGAGCCCCATGCGCGTCACCAGCACCACGGTCAGCGCCGCCGAGGCGCCGGCCAGTGCCACCACCAGCGCCGCCACCAGCTCGACCGAGCGCGCAACGTCGATCAAGCTCGACAGCCAGCGTTGGTGATCGTCGACCCGCGTTCCCGCGGCCACCGCGTCCAGCCTGTGGGTCAGCGCCTCGAGGTCCGGCATCGCGCCGCGCTCCAGCCGCACCGCGATCAAGCGCGGTAGCGGCAGGTCGGCGGTCGCCACTCCGCTGCCGAGCCAGGGCGCAAGCAGGCGCTGTACGTCATTCTTGCCCAGCACGTCGGCTTCGCTCACGCCCGGCGTTGCCACCAGCACCGCCAGCACCGCGTCCATCGCCTTGCGCTCGGCTTCGTCGCTCTCCTGCGGCGGCACCTCGACGGTCAGCTGGCCGGTCAAGCCGCTGTCCCAGCGTGCGACCAGCTTGTTGACCGAGAGCGCGCTCACCAGCGCCAGTGCGGCAAGATAGACCATCACCGCGATCAGCCACGGCAGGAAGCGGCTGGAGGCGTCGCGGCCGAGCGGCAGGTCGCTGCGGCGCAGAGCCATCACGCTGCGCTCCCCGCGCTACTCGCTGCGGCGGCGTGCCGCTTGGCCGGCTGCTGCTCGATGCGGCCGAGCCTGAGGCGCAGCATTGGGTGGTCGAAGGATTCGACCAGGCTTTCGTTGTGGGTGGCGATCAGCACCGTGGTGCCGATCTTGTGCAGCTCCTCGAAGAGGTAGAGCAGCCGCATGGCGATCGAGTCGTCGACGTTGCCGGTCGGCTCGTCGGCGAGTAGCAGGCTCGGCCGGGCAATCACCGCACGGGCGATCGCGACGCGCTGCTGCTGTCCGCCCGAGAGGGTGGGCGGATAGGCGTCGAGGTAGTCGGCGAGTCCGACCCAGGCCAGAAGCTCGGTCACGTGCTTCTTCACCTTGTCGTCGCGCTCGCCGCTGATCCTGAGCGGGAGCGCCACGTTCTCCAGCGCGGTCAGGTGGGCGAGCAGACGGAAGTCCTGGAACACCACGCCGACCCGGCGTCGCAGCAGCGCCTTGTCGCGCCGATCGATCGTTGCGATGTCGCGGCCGAACAGGTTGACCTGACCGCTGCTCGGCAGCTGGGCCAGATACATGATCTTCAGCAGCGAGGACTTGCCGGCGCCGCTGGCACCGACCAGGAAATGGAAGCTGCCCGGCTGGAGCTGGAAGGAGACGTTACGCAGGATCTCTGGGCCCGCGCCGTACCTGAGTCCCACGTCCTCGAATCGAACCACGGCGCCGCCGATCTCCTGGGGTCAGGATGCGGGCGCGAGCATGGCATAGCCCCGCCACCAAGGCAAAGCGCAGGGTCGTTCCGACGGTCGCCGCATCGGCGTAAGCCCGGAGCGTCCGGAGCGCGCGCCGCCGGGCTGCGGCTTGCCTTGCTCTCGGGGCCTACCTATAAGGGAATTTGCTCGGGCTGACGGGGGCAGCCTCCCTCATGAAATTAACCTGCCCGTCGTGCGGGACATCGTTTTTTATCGGCGACGCGATCCTCGGCGACAAGGGCCGCAAGGTGCGCTGCAGCAAATGCAAGCACATCTGGTACCAGGTCCCTACACAGGAAGGCGCGGCTGACGGCGCCGAGTCCGCTCAAGCCGCAGCAGTTGGGGCCGAAAAGACCGCGCCCAAGCCGGCCGCCGCAGGCTCCGGAGAGGCGACATCCGGCGTTGCCGCGCCGTCCCTGCCCCGCCAGTCCAAGCTCGACGAGCCGCCGCGCCGTCTGCTCCGCCATCCGCCAGAGCCGCCGGCCGCCGGCAGTCGCTCGCGCGGGGTGGCGCTCGGCTGGCTGATTCTGCTGCTGGCGGTGGTCAGCACGCTCGCCGCGCTATGGTTCGCCCGCCATCAGATCGTCGCCATGGCGCCGGAGATGGGCCGCATCTACGCCCTGGTCGGCCTGCCGGTCGAGGAGCCGATCGACGACGCGCTCCATCTGCGCGACGTCACGTCGGTGCGCCGCGAGGTCGACGGCAAGAGGCTGGTGGTGATCGAAGGCTATGTGATCAACCTCTCCGGCCAGTCGCAGGAGGTGCCGTTGCTGCGCGCCGAGCTGAAGGGGCCGCCGGGTGTCGGTGATCGCGAATGGACCTTCGAGGCCGAGCAGAGGCTGTTGGGCCCGGGCGCCTCGACTCGCTTCGAGACCTCGGCCGAGGATCCTCCCTCGCGCGGCGAGCTTTCGATCTCCTTCGTCCGCTGAAATCCGCAAGTTTGCTTTTCTCGGCGCCTCAGAGCGGATCGCGTGAATCCGCTCCATGCTTAACGACTAGAGCAGATGGGATCGGGTCGATGGATCGCCTTCCAGCGATTCTATCTGACCCGGAACCGCTCTAGCAGGCTGCTGAAGAATCCGTCGGGTAGCGGATTTTGGCGCTGGTCCAACCTGCTGTCAGGTGAGGATTGATGGGGCTTCTTTCGCGGTGTTCGGCATTCGGTGGAGCGCTGGGCTCAT
>JBOHKJ010000493.1:0-1870 GCA_050728975.1 Kiloniellales bacterium
GTACCGCGCCTCGACCAAGTCGATCGGCGATCCGGCCGACATCGAGAAGCTGGCCGATATCCTGGTCAACGCCGAGCGGCCGGCGATCCTGTTCGGCCAGCAGGTCTGGGCGGCGCGCGGCCACAACGAGGCGATCGCGCTGCTGCGCGGGCTCGACATACCCGGCTATTTCAACGGCGCGGCACGCGGATTCCTGCCGCCCGGCGATCCGCATCATTTCGACCGCACGCGTTCGCTCGCCTTCGGCAAGGCCGACGTCGTCGTCATCGTCGGCACGCCCTTCGACTTCCGCATGGGCTACGGCAAGCGCATAAACGTGCCGACGCTGGTGCAGATCGACCTCGGTTACAACGTCGTCGGCAAGAACCGCGACGTCGACCTCGGCATCGCCGGCGATCCCGGCGCGGTCTGCAAGGCCGTGCTGCAGGCGGCCTCCGGACGGATCAAGAACGACAAGCGCCAGGCCCGCAAGGAGTGGATGAAGACCCTCTCCGCGGCCGAGGAGGCGGCGCTGGAGAAGCTGATGCCGACCTTCAAGTCGGAGCAGACGCCGATCCATCCCTATCGCGTCGCCTACGAGATCAACGAGTTCCTGACCGACGACACGATCTACATCGGCGACGGTGGCGACGTGGTGACCATCTCCGCCCAGGCGGTGCGTCCGCGCCAGCCCGGCAACTGGATGGACCCGGGCGCGCTCGGCTCGCTCGGCGTCGGCACCGGCTTCGCCATGGCGGCCAAGCTCGCGCATCCCAAGAAGGAGGTGCTCTGCTACTACGGCGACGGCTCCTTCGGCATGACGGCCTTCGACATGGAGACGGCCGACCGCTTCGGCGCGCCCTACATCGCCGTGGTCGGCAACAACTCGGCGATGAACCAGATCCGCTACGGCCAGATCGCCAAGTACGGCGCGCAGCGCGGCAATGTCGGCAACAAGCTCGGCGACGTCAGCTTCTCGATCTTTCCGCAGATGTGGGGCGGTTGGGGCGAGGAGGTGCGCGAAGCCTCGAAGATCGCCCCGGCGCTGCGCAAGGCGCGCGAGATGGTCGCCAAGACCGGCAAGTCGGCGGTGGTCAACATCTGGGTCGATCCCAACGAGTACGCGCCGGGAACCAAGAATCAGACGATGTACAAGTGACGGCAGCGGAGAGGAACAGCGGCCCCCTCGCGAAAGGACCGGTAGGATGAAAGCGCTCGAAGGAATTCGCATCCTGGACTTCACCCACGTGCAGTCGGGCCCGACCTGCACGCAGCTCTTGGCCTGGCTCGGTGCCGACGTGATCAAGGTCGAGCGACCCGGCAGCGGCGATGCCACGCGCGGCCAGTTGCGCGACATTCCGGGCGTCGACTCGCTCTACTTCACGATGCTCAACCACAACAAGCGCTCGATCACGATCGACACCAAGAACCCCAAGGGCAAGGAGATTCTGGTCCGCCTGATCGAGACCTGCGACGTGCTGGTCGAGAACTTCGCCCCCGGCGCTCTCGACCGCATGGGCTTCCCCTGGGAGAAGATCCAGGAGCTCAATCCGCGCATGATCTACGCCTCGGTCAAGGGCTTCGGCCCCGGCCCCTACGAGGACTGCAAGGTCTACGAGAACGTGGCGCAATGCACCGGCGGGGCGGCCTCGACCACCGGCTTCGACGACGGCCCGCCACTCGTCACCGGCGCGCAGATCGGCGACAGCGGCACCGGGCTGCATCTCGCCTTCGGCATCACCGCCGCGCTGTTCCATCGCGAGAAGAGCGGCCGCGGCCAGCGCGTGCTGGCCTCGATGCAGGACGGCGTGCTCAATCTCTGCCGGGTCAAGCTGCGCGACCAGCAGAGGCTCAAGCACGGCCCGCTGAAGGAATACAGCCAGTTCGGCGA
>JBOHKJ010000494.1:0-2818 GCA_050728975.1 Kiloniellales bacterium
CTTCGCGCTCCTGCCCTGGGCCACGGTCCTGCGCAACGTCGCCTTCGGCCTCGAGCTGCGCCACGTGCCGAAGGAAGAGCGCGAGGCGATCGCCCGCAGGAATATCGCCGAGGTCGGTCTCGTGGGCGCCGAACACAAATACCCGCACGAGCTGTCCGGCGGCATGCGCCAGCGCGTCGGCCTCGCCCGCGCCCTCGCGGTCAACGCCGACGTGCTGCTTCTCGACGAGCCTTTTTCCGCCGTCGACGAACAGACCCGGCGCAAGTTCCAGGAAGACCTGCTGCATCTTCTGGCGGTCGAGAAGAAGACCGTGATCTTCGTCACTCACTCGATCGAGGAGGCGGTCTACCTCTCCGACCAGATCGTCCTGCTGTCGCCACGGCCGGGGCGCATCCACAGCATCATCCGCCCCGATATCCGCAGAGACGTCAGCCCCGACGAGATTCGGCGCGACAAGAACTACCTCGATACCGTCGAGGGGATTTGGCAGAACCTGAAACGTTACCTGGAATAGAGGTCGCGCAGCCATGACCCTGTTCGGATATCGGATTCCTGCGGTTTTCTCGCTGTTGATCTGGGCGGCCCTGTGGGAGGTGGTCGGCCAGCTCGACCTGGTCTTCATCTTCCCGCCGCTCTCCGCGGTGCTGGTGGCACTGGTCGAGATCGTGCAGCGCAACGACTTCCATCAGGCGTCGATACAGTCTCTGCGAGACTTCTTCCTGGGCATGGCCTTCGCGATCGTCGGCGGCGTCTTCATCGGATTCCTGATGGGCCGTGTCGAGACGGCCAACAAGATCTTAGGCATGTGGGTGAACATCTTCGCCAGCGCATCGCTGTCCGCGGTGGTGCCGGTCCTGATGCTGCTGTTCGGCCTGGGCCAGATGACCATCGTCGTGACGGTCACGCTGTTCGCGATCTGGATCATCGCGCTCGACACCTATGCCGGCGTTCGCCACATCTCGCCCTCGCTGGAGGAGATGGGCCGTTCCTTCGGCGCCAGCCGCCGCGACCTGCTGTTCAAGGTGCTGTTCTGGGCGGCGCTGCCGGAGATCCTCGCCGGCATTCGCATGGGCTTGATCCGCGCCGTGAAGGGAATCGTCATCGGTCAGCTCTTGGTGGCCGTGGTAGCGCTGGGACTCATGTTCCAGACCTACTCCCGGCACTTTCTGATGGAGAAGTTCTGGGCGCTGACGCTCATTCTCTTCGTCTTCGCGCTCGGCTTCTCCGCCATCGTCGGACTGTTCGAGCGGCGCGTCGAGTACTATGCCGGAACCCGCCTCTGACGGCTTGTCGCCGGCCGGCGCGGTGGATCGCGCGGGCGCCGATAGTCGCCTTGTCTCCGCCGCCGACCTGAAAGCGTTCCTCGCCCGAGCCTTCCTGGCGCTCGGCGTGCCACAGAAGGATGCCGGGACCGTTGCCGGCCTGATGGTCGAAGCCGATCTCTACGGCGCCGATACCCACGGCAGTTTCCGGCTGCAGCAGTACAAGCAACGCCTCGTCGACGGCGGCACCAACGCCACGCCCAAGGTGAGGGTGGTCGAGGACAGCGGCGCCACCGCGGTGGTCGACGGCGACAATGGGCTCGGCCACTTGGCGCTGCTGTTCGCCACCGAGCTGGCGATCGAGAAGGCGAAGCGGCACGGCATCGGCTGGGTGGGCGTGCGCAACGGCAATCACGCCGGCCCGGCCTCGCTCTACGTCCGGCGTCTGCTCGCCCACGACATGATCGGCCTCTACGCGGCGGTCGGCAGTGCCAACCATGTGCCGCCCTGGGGCGGAGCGGAGCTGCTGCTCGGCACCAATCCGCTGGCGGTTGCAGTGCCGGGCGGCGAGGAGCCGCCCTTCGTTCTCGACATGGCGACCACTGTCGCGGCCGCCGGCAAGATCAAGACGCTCGCCCAGCGCGGCGAGTCCATGCCGGAAGGCTGGATGGTGGGGCGCGACGGCAAGCCGCTGACCGATCCCAATCGCCAGAAGGACGGCCTCCTGCTGCCGATCGGCGGACCGAAGGGCTACGGGCTGGCGCTCGCCATCGGGCTCCTGGCCGGAGTCCTGAACGGGGCCGCCTTCGGCCGCAACGTGGTCGACTTCACCGCCGATACGACCAGCCCCACCAACACCGGCCAGTTCATCGCCGCGATCTCGCTCGGCGCCTTCGGCCCCGTTCCGGCCTTCAAAAGCGCGGTCGACCGGGCCTTTCGCGATCTGCGCGCTTCGAAGACGCTACCCGGCTTCGAATCCGTGCGAATTCCCGGCGACCGCAGCGAAGAGGTCTATCGCGAACGCAGCGCCTCGGGTATTCCACTCCATCCCAACCTGCTGAAGGTGCTGCGCGAGATCGCCGGCGAGCTGAAGATTGCGCCGCTCGATTGAAGCCAACGACGAGAGAATCGGAGCTTATCGACTATGACTGCAAAGCCTGAAAAAGGATCCCCGACCATGGCCTACGTGATCGACGTCCCGCCATTGCCAAGTCTGCCGGTCGTCGATAGCGATAAGCTCTTTCCGGTCCATCGCGTCTATTGCGTCGGCCGCAACTATGCCGACCACGCCATCGAGATGGGGCACGATCCCAACAAGGAGCCGCCGTTCTTCTTCCAGAAGAATCCCGACAACCTGATCCTGGACGGGACCTTTCCCTATCCGCCGATGTCGAAAGACGTTCACCACGAGATCGAGCTGGTGGTCGCGCTAGGCAAGGGCGGCAGCGACATCCCGGCGGCGCGCGCGCTCGACCATGTTTTCGGCTACGGCGTCGGCCTCGACATGACGCGCCGCGACCTTCAGGGCGAGGCCAAGAAGCTCGGCCGCCCGTGGG
>JBOHKJ010000495.1:0-2875 GCA_050728975.1 Kiloniellales bacterium
CCTTCGGACTGGTCGATGGAGATCAGGCTCTTCGGCGCGCAGCGCTCCAGGATGGCGGCGGACAGCGCGCCGGTCCCGCAGCCCACCTCCAGCCAGTCCAGGCCCTCGCGCGCGCCGAGCCAGTCCAGAAAGCGCGGCGCGACCTGCCGGCTCCACCGCCCCATGTACAATTCGTAGCTGTCGCCGGCCTGCCAGGCGTCGTGCCGCGATGTCTCGCCCATTACCCGCTTCTCCCCCTCGCGCCGCGCCTCGCGGCTGTCGGCGCGGCCAAGACTAATGCAGAGGCGATAGCTCGGTAGGACGTGCCCTGACGACAAGGCGGCGGCGCGCCGCCCGCCTACCGCACGTATCCCAAGGCCTCGATCTTCAGCAGGATCTGCTGTGCCGCCTGGTCCGGCGTCTGCTCCCGGGTGTCGATACGCAGGTCCGGCGCGCTCGGCACCTCGTAGGGATCGTTGACGCCGGTGAAGTTCGCGAGCAGGCCGGCGCGGGCCTTGGCATAGAGCCCCTTGCGATCGCGCGCGGCGCAGATCTCGACCGGCGTGTCGACATGCACCTCCAGGAATCCGCCGTGGGCCTCGACCGCCTCGCGGGCCTGGCGCCGCACATTTTCATAGGGCGCGATGGGGGCGCAAACGGCGACGCCGCCGCTCTTGGCGATCAGGCTCGCGACGTAGCCGATGCGCAGCACGTTGAGGTCCCGGTGCTCTCTCGAGAATCCAAGCTCGCTGGAGAGGTGGCGGCGCACCCCGTCGCCGTCCAGCAGCGTCACCGGCCGGGTGCCGTTCTCGTTCAGCTTGGCCAGCAGGGCGTTGGCGATCGTCGATTTGCCGGCGCTCGGCAGCCCGGTGAAGAAAACGACGAAGCCCTGCCGGTCCCGCGGCGGGCTGCCGCGGCGCAGCTCGTCCAGAATCTCCGGGAACGACAGCCAGTCCGGAATGTCGAGCCCGAAGCTGAGCCGCCGCCGCAGCTCCGTCCCGGAGATCGTCAAGGATGTCTCCGTCTCGCGAAGCTCGTTGTGCGGCACGAATTGTCCGCGCTCCGGCACGTAGACCATTTCCTCGAACGGGAGCATCTCGATCTCGAGCCGGTCGGCGTAGCGGCGCACCAGCTCCTGCGCCGCGTAGGGGCCGTAGAAGGCGTTCCCGTTCGCATCCTTGCCCGGCCCGGCGTGATCGCGGCCGACGATGAAATGGGTGCAGCCGAAATTCCGCCTTATGATGGCGTGCCAAAGGGCCTCGCGCGGCCCCGCCATGCGCATCGCCAGCGGCAGCAGGCTCATGACCGTCGTCTGCTCGGGATAGCGCCGCAGCAGGTGCTCGTAACAGCGCACCCGGGTATAGGCATCCACGTCGCCGGGCTTGGTCATGCCGACGACCGGATGCAGCAGCAGGTTGGCTTCCGCCGCCTTTGCCGCCCGCGCCGTCAGCTCGAAGTGCGCCCGGTGCATGGGATTGCGGGTCTGGAACGCGACGATGCGCAGCCAGCCGCGGTCGAGGAACGTCCGGCGCAGGCTGGTGGGGTCGTCGCGCAGATGCTTGAAGTCGTGGTGGACCGGCGGCTCGAGGCCGCTGACCGGGCCGCCGAGATAGACCGGGTTGGTCCGCTGCGCGAGGTAAAAGACGCCGGGGTGCGCCTTGTCGCCGGTGCCGTAGACCTCGCGCGCTTCCAGCTCCCGGTCCGGGGTCCAGATTTCCTCGACCTTCATCGTGGCCACCACGATGCCCTCGCGATCGCGCAGCGCGATGCGGTCGCCGAGCGCCAGCCGCTCGGCGAATTCCTTGCCGACATCGAGGACGATCGGGATCGGCCAGACGAGGCCGTTCGCCAGCCGCATGTCGAGGACGACGCGCTCGTACTCGTCCCGGTTCATGAAGCCGGCGAGCGGCGAGAGCGCGCCGTTCGTCAGCAGCTCGATATCGCAGACCTGGCGCTCGGTCAGATTC
This sequence comes from Kiloniellales bacterium, assembly GCA_050728975.1. Lineage (GTDB taxonomy): Bacteria > Pseudomonadota > Alphaproteobacteria > Kiloniellales > JBOHKJ01 > JBOHKJ01. Next base: position 1,947 of record JBOHKJ010000495.1, read on the forward strand.
CAGGAGGGATAGGCGACCGCCCGCTGGCGCTCCGCTTCGAGGCCGTCGCCGGCCAGGTAAAGAACCGACAGCTTGCCGCCGTAAGGCGCGATGAGCGCTCGCATTCGTCTCCCCCCGTAGAGCACTGCACGACGAGAAGGCCCGACAGCATAGCAACGAGCCCGGTTTTCCGCGAGCCGTGCTCGAAACGAGCGAGCGGCGATCGGAGCAACTTTAATGACCGCGATGCGGGAGCGTTGCTTCCCTCGCCCGCTCATTTTTTCTGCCGGGGGCCGGCTCGGTCCGGGTCGCGCCCGAAAGCCAGCCTCGGCCAAACTTGGAGACCGCTCCCCGACCTGCCATGCTGCGCGGCATGAGCGGCTCCGCGAGCACGCTGGTGTCGAGAGTCGTCGCTGCGCCGCGCGAGGCGCTGTACCGCGCCTTCCTGGACCCCGACGCGCTGGCGGCCTGGCTTCCGCCCGACTCGATGACCGGCGTGGTCCATGCCTTCGAGGCGCGCGAAGGCGGCGCCTTCAGCATGTCGCTCGTCTATCCGGACGGCGACGGCCCGGAACGGGATGGCGCGCCGCGCGGCAAGACCTCCGAGCGCACCGACAGATTCCAGGGCCGCTTCGCGAGGCTGATCCCCAACCAGCGCGTCGTCTGGGCGGTCGCGTTCGACTCCGCCGACCCGTCTTTCGCCGGCGAGATGACGGTGAGCTGGACCTTGGCGCCAGAAGACAGCGGCACCAAGGTCACCGTGCTCTGCGAGAACATTCCGCGCGGCATCCGACCCGAGGACAACGAGGCCGGCTGCCGCTCCACGCTGGAGAAGCTCGCCGCATTCGTCGGGGGATGAAGGGGTGCGGTGCAGACGGGGCGCAATGTCGTTAGCACGGGCGGGCTTTCCCTCGTAAACGTCACTCGGCCAATCGGCACGATTGCGCGGG
>JBOHKJ010000496.1:0-1766 GCA_050728975.1 Kiloniellales bacterium
AGGCGGGCGTGGTAGTCGAGCAGCCCCTGCTCGTCCTCGCACAGCTCGACGAGCGGGTTGACCCTGATGCCATAGTCTCTCAGTCGCTCGAGAAAGGCGCTTTGCGTGCCGCCGACCGGCGGCTCCGCGTCGCCCCAGCCCCAGGCGAAGAAGCGCAGCCGCCGGCTCGCCGTGATCTTCGGGTCGAGCTGGCGCAAGGAGCCGGCGGCCGAGTTGCGCGGATTGGCGAAGAGCGGCTCGGCCCTTGCCTCGCGCGCCTCGTTCAACGCCAGAAAGTCGCGCCGCTCCATATAGACCTCGCCGCGCACCTCGAGCACCGGCGGCGGCTCGCCGGTCAGGAGCCGCTGCGGGATGTCGCGGATGGTGCGCAGATTGGCGGTCACGTCCTCGCCCACGGTGCCGTCGCCCCGGGTCGCGCCTTGCACCAGGAGCCCGTGCTCGTAGCGCAGGCTCGAGGACAGCCCGTCGATCTTGGGCTCGGCGACCAGCGCGAGCAACTCGTCGTCGGAAAGCTTGAGGAAACGCCGCACCCGGCGGAGGAATTCCACGACCTCCTCGGCCTGCATGGCGTTGTCGAGCGAGAGCATCGGCAGCTTGTGCCGGACCTTGCCGAACTCGGCGACCGGCGGCGCGCCGACCCGGTGCGAGGGGCTGTCCGCACGGATCAGGTCCGAAAAGTGCGCCTCGATCGCCTGGTTGCGCCGGCGCAGGCGGTCGTACTCGGCATCGGAGACCTCGGGCGTCGCCTCCAGATAGTAGAGCCGGTCGTGGCGCGCGATCTCGGCGGCGAGGAAGGCGAGCTCGGCGGCCGCCTGCTCGCGCGTCAGGCGCTCGGGCGGCCGCTCGGATTGCTGGTCGGATCGCTGGGGCGACACCGGCGGTCCCGGGCTCAGGCCGAGCGCGTGATCAGGCTGTCGGCGGCGGCGCGCGCCGCCTCGGTGATCCGGGCGCCGGCGAGCATCCGGGCGATCTCCTCCCGCCGCGCGTCGTCCGCGAGCCGGGTCACCGCGATCCTCGCCTGCCCGCGGCGCTCCAGCTTCTCGACCCTCCAGTGATGATCCGCCCTGGCGGCGACCTGGGGCGCGTGGGTCACGACCAGGACCTGGGCGGTCGTGCCGAGCTGGGCGAGGCGCTCGCCGACCGCATCGGCGGTGGCGCCCCCAATGCCGGTGTCGACCTCGTCGAACACCAGGCAAGAGGTCGAGTCGACCCGGGCCAGGACCACCTTGAGCGCCAGCATCACGCGGGCGAGCTCGCCGCCCGATGCGATCCTCGCCAGGGGGCCCGGTTCCTGACCGAGATTGGTCGCGATCTCGTAGGCCACCCGCTCGGCGCCATCGCCCGACCATTCGGGCTCGGGGAGCGGCAGGAGACGGACCGCGAGACGCGCCTTGTCGAGCTTGAGCGGCGCCAGCTCCGCCATGACCGCATCGGCGAGACGCGCCGCCGCCGCCCTTCGGCCTTGGGACAGCGCGGCGGCGCAGGCAGCGAAGGCGGTACGGGCCTCACCTGCGGCCTCGGTCGCCGCTTCAAGGCGCTCCGCGCCGGCGTCGATGCGCGCGAGCCGGGCTGCCATCTCGTCGCGCAGCCGCGCCAGCTCGTCGACCGGCACCTGATGCTTGCGCGCCGCCGCGCGCAGCGCGAACAGGCGCTCCTCCACGCTTTCCAACCGGTCCCCTTCGAGGTCCAGCTCCTGCCCTGCCCGCTCCAGGGCCGAGGCCGCCTCGTCCAGCTCGACCCGCGCCCGATCGAGCGCGCCTGCGGCC
>JBOHKJ010000497.1:0-2504 GCA_050728975.1 Kiloniellales bacterium
GTCCCCTTAGAGCGCCTTCGCACACCATGCCTGGAAAGGTGACGACGGCCGCCAAGCAGGTCCACATCACCACGCCCTGCATGAGCGGGGTGTGTTTATCGGAAATTCCCAGGACGGATTCTGTCACCCAGGTTGCCGCCAAGCCCCCAGTCACGGCGATGCAGGCGGCGATCGGCAGGACGATCGCAAGCGAGGCAATCAGACTGTGCGCAGCCTTTCCGCGTCCTCCCTCCGCCGCAGAGCTCGCAACGAATCGCGTCGTCGCTTCTGCGGTTCCCAAGTCCAGCAGACCCAGGACGCTGGTGGGGAGCAAGATCCGCGCCAGAACGATCAAGCCCAGGCTCTCGAGCCCATAGGCCGATACGATAATCGGCACGAGCATCAAGCCGACGAGCCCGGTTACGCCAATTGCCGAAACGTTGATTAGCGTGTTCCTGAGAAACTGCTTCATGCTCTGCGGAGCACCTTTAGCGGCGGCGGAATCGACCTACGCAAGGCCTCTAAAGCGGCCGCTCGCCGCACACGACACCGAACCGCCAGGTCATCAGGCAGTCGTCGCCGGTGAAGGTCATGTCGTAGTCGTCCTTGATATGGCTGGGCGCGCGATAATGCATTTCCTTGATGATATCGATATTCCTCTGTGGAATCCCGCTGTTGTCGAGCCAGTTGTTCAGGCTGGCGTTCCTCATCACGACGCTGCGCAAAGAAATGTTGGTGAAACCGCTTCGCACCAGGATCTGGATCAGGTCGCCTTCGGGCAGCGTGTTCCGCTCTTCCTTGTAGCGAAACATGTCGGTGTACCATTCGACCGAGCGCTGGGACGGTGGCACGCCCTCGCAGATTATGAGGCGGCCGCCGGGCCTCAGCACGGCGTGAGCGGCGGCGGCGGCGCGCCGCGTGTCCGCAATGTGATGAAAGACCATTCGTGCGGTCACCAGGTCGAAGTAGTCGCGCGGCATTGTGGCGAGGCTCTCCGCATCGTCGATCGAGAGCTTGAAGCCGTGATGCGCGGGTATCTGGCCGATCATCTCCCGGCTGAGATCGACGCCCCAGTTCTCTTCGGTTCCCAGAAGCTCGCTGAGGCCCATCAGCACCTTCCCGGTGCCGGTACCGACATCGAGGACTTTCTTGGGGGCGCTCTCGCGCGCCATCTCGACGATGGCGGAGAGTAGCCGATCGTCGTTGACCCAGCTCAGCTTCCGGTAGGCCTTGGCGCGCTGCGACCAGTCGGTCTTGAGTGGCAGCGTGGCTGCCAGGAAATCCGAGCGCGCCTCGATGGCGGCAAGCGTCTCCCGGCTGCGGACTTCGGTCCAGTCGGCCTCGACCATCACCGGGACGATCTCGGCGCCGTGGCCGATCATGCGGTTGAGGAGGGCGCCGACATGCGCGCCGTCGAGCAAGCCATCCTCCTCCAGGTAGCGGCGCACCACGCTCACCTTGTGGCGGCGGAACAGCACGATACCCGCGAACACGGTTCTGATTCCCTCGCCTTCGAAGCTGTCGGAGATCGCCTGGATACGGCCGTTCTGGACGCTGGCGAACTCGCGGAAGGCCTGGCGGTCGTCGCCCTGGCGATCGAGATAGCAGACCGCCGCGATTCCCGATTCGGAATCCAGCGCCTCCTCGACCAGGGCCGGCGAGAACACGGTGTCGCCATAGACGAACAACAGGTCGTCCTTGCCCGACAGCAGGTCGGCAACCTTGCGCATCGAGGAGATGCTTCCCGATTCCGACCAGTCCGGATTGATCACGGTCGCGATGCCGTCGAGATGGAACTTGTCCGCGCCGTAGCCGAGAACGACCGTGATGTCGTGAATCCCGCACAGCTCCAGGCAGTGCTTCTGCGCCTCGATCAGGCGGGTGCCGCGAAGCTCGACATCGAAGATCGGCAGATCGGTGAAGCGCGGCTTTGCCGCAGAGAGAATCACAGCCTTCATTCGGGCGCTCCGGAACTGAACAGTCTCGCGGCTGACAACCGTGGCAAGGGAAGAGGGGGTGGCAGGGTCATTCCGGGCGGACCGAGCGTCGGTCGCCGATCCCCATGCGCTTTCTTCCGACATAGAGCAGATAGAGCAGGTTGAGGGGAATGAAGATCGCTGCGACCGCGCTGCCGTAGAGTATATACCAGCTCGGATGACCGACAATTACCGCGGCGAGAACGACGATCGGGGTCGCGAAGACCAGGTTGCCGAAGATCACCTTCACCAGCGTCTTGACGGCAGCGAAGGCTCCCCCCTCGCTCGCCGCCGTCGCAGCGGCGTCTACGCCCGGCTTCGCGATATCCTGCACGGCGATGTCCGCCTCCAGGGTGAAGTACTTGTAGCGGAGCTCGAAGTAGGTGAGGAACAGGTTGGCGAAGGTCAACGCGGCGCCGAGCCCGATCTCGAGGTTTGCGGGAAGCTGGTTCAGACCGGCCAGGACGCTGCCGATGGCAAGCGCCGCGAAATGCAGGTGGGACAGCGCATCCAGCGAGCCGTCGACGAACTTGCCGTAGACACTGTGCG
>JBOHKJ010000498.1:0-2546 GCA_050728975.1 Kiloniellales bacterium
GTGGTGCCCTCGAAGTTCCAGTTGCCCTCGCCCTGCGGCCCGGTCTCCAGCAGGATGTCGGGCTCGACCAAGACCAGCCGCTTGGCGACGAGCTTGCCGGTCAGCAGCGGCAGGAGCGCGACCTCGAGCTCGAAACGCTTCACCGTCGCCATCGCGGGGCGGCTGCCCCAGTCGGCATTGGCGAAGGTGACGCCTTCCAGCGTGATCGCCGGCGTCAGCGAAACCTTGAGATCGATCGGCCCGGAGATGGTGAGCTTGCGGCCGGTGGCAGCTTGTGCCTGGCGCTCGATCTCACTGCGCAGCTCCTCGAAGTCGTAGGAGGAGACCACTGCGTAGCCGGCGACGACGATCGCGACCAGCAGCACGACCAGGCCGCCAAGCCAGAAGCGCAGCCTGGCAAACAGTCCTTTGCGGCCTTTGCGTTTCATGCGGCCTTTTCCTCGAGGCTGGCGAGCGCCGCCGGCAGCGCCTCGAAGCGCGGCACGATGGTCGCCGCACCGGCCGCCAGCAGCTCGGACGGCTCATGATAACCCCAGGCGACGCCAAGCGCGACGGCACCGGCAGCCCGCGCCATCTCCATGTCATAGACCGTGTCGCCGATGACCGCCGTCTCGGCCGCCTCGACGCCGGCTTCGGCCATGGCCCGCCGGACCATGGCCGGGTCCGGCTTGCTCGGATTGTCGTCGGCGGTCTGCAGGGTGACGAAATGGCTGGTCAGGGCATGGCGCTCCAGCACCGCCATCAAGCCGCGCCGCGACTTGCCGGTGGCAATGCCGAGCCGGACCGGCGGACGGTCGAGGGCCAGCAGCGTCTCGGCGGCGCCGGGGTAGAGCGGCTCGTGATAGGCCGGGTCCTGGCGCAAACGGAAAAAAGCCTGGCGATAGTGGCCAGCGAGGCGGGCGGCGAGCGTTCCCTCGCTGTCCGGCGGCAGGAGGCGCGCCACCGCTGTCTCCAGCGTCAGTCCGACGACGCGCTTCACCAGCGCAACCTCAGGCGCAGCCAAGCGCGCGCCGGCGAAGGCCTCGCGCATGGCGGCGACGATTATGCGCTGGCTGTCGACCAGCGTGCCGTCGAAATCGAACAGCAGGAGACGTAAGGAACGATCGGCCATGCCGCAGATCCGGAAAACACGTTGCGGGAGCAGTGGGGCGGCCTGTAAGGGCCGCGGAGCGTCACTGGTGGAGAATAGTGTCGCGCTCCTCGGGCCGCAAATCGTCGCGGATCGCCACCAGAAGATCGGCCAGCTTCCAGGTGGTCTCGGCGAAGCCTTCGGTGTTCGCGGCGCCGTTGGTCAGGTGGCCCAGGAGGCCGCGATAGCGCTCCACCACTTCTGGCGAGCCGAAAATCATCAGGTCGCGCGACAGCCCCATCAGCTCGCCGGCCGCCGTACGATTGGCGAAGGGGCTGACCCCGTTCTCGACCCGCACAAGCTCGAGCAGGGTACGGACGACAAGCGTGTAGGTTTCCTGCTTCTTGTTCAGGAACTGCTGCTCGACCGCCAGACGCGTCGCGCGCTCGCGCCGGTACAGCAACAGCAGCACCAAGGCGACGGCGAGACAAATCGGCGCGACAATCGCCAAGCCCGCGATCAGGACCTGCATGTCCCCCTCCCCGCCGTCATGCCCATCGCGAGCGGCATCGACGGCGAGCCCCGCCCAGCGCACGCTTTGTCGCATCGCGCGTCGCCGGTCGGACCTAATTCCCTTGCCAAGCTGCACCGCCCCGGTTGGTCCGGGGTCGAGCCACGCCATTGTAGCGCCGGAGGGAGCAGGGACGCGAGCGCGAAAGCGTCTCAATGAGGCCGCGCATCTTATTGGAAAGGCTATGGTTAACCGAGAGCTGCCTCGGTCAGAATTTCGCCGGCACGCTCACCGGCGTCCGGGTCGAAGCCGAGCCGGCGCCACGCTTGGGCCATGTGCGGCGGCAGCGGCGCCCGGACCCGAAGCGTGGTGCCATCGGCCGGGTGCGGAATCGCGATTTCGCGCGCGTGGAGCATCAGGGCGGAGGGCAGCTTGAGCGCCTCCGGGAAGGCTTCCCGGCCGCCATACTTGCCGTCGCCCAGGATCGGCGCGCCAAGCGCGGCACAGTGGACGCGCAGCTGATGTGTGCGGCCGGTCTCTGGCATCAGCACCAACCAGGCCGCCTTGCGTCCGTGCTTGGCGACGATCTTGTAGCGGGTGACGGCGTCCTCGCCCGCGCCCTCGTCGCCGTCGTCCTCGACCGACATCTTCTGCCGGCCGGGCGCGCCGCGTTTGGCCAATGCCAGCGCGATTCTGCCCTGCGGGCGCGGCGGCAGGCCGGCGACCAGCGCCCAGTAGAGCTTGCGCGTCGTGCGCTCGCGGAACGCGGCGGTGAGCGCGGCCGCCGACTTGGCGCTCGAGGCCAGCAACAGGACGCCGCTGGTGTCGCGGTCGAGGCGATGGACCAGGCGCGGCCGCTCGGCACCCTCGGCTACCAGAGCCGGCAGCAAAGCGTCGAGATGGCGCTTCTGGCCGCTGCCGCCCTGGACAGCGAGGCCGGCCGGTTTGTCGAGCGCGATCAGCCAG
>JBOHKJ010000499.1:0-1824 GCA_050728975.1 Kiloniellales bacterium
GCTCTACGAGGGCAAGCCGGTCGGCACGCCCGATGCCGGCGCCTTCTGGCGCGTCATCGCGCAACACAAGGTGACCACGCTCTTCACCGCGCCCACCGCCTTCCGCGCGATCCGCCAGCAGGACCCCAAGGGCGAGCAGATCAAGCGCTACGACCTCAAGGGCTTCCGCACGCTGTTCCTGGCCGGCGAGCGCTGCGATCCCGACACGCTGTTCTGGGCCCAGGAGAAGCTCGGCGTGCCGGTGATCGATCACTGGTGGCAGACCGAGACCGGCTGGTCGATCGCCGCCAACTGCCTCGGCGTCGAGCAGCTTCCGGTCAAGCCCGGCTCGCCGACCAAGGCCGCGCCCGGCTGGGACCTCGCGGTCCTCGACGCGGCCGGCAAGGCGGTCAAGCCAGGCGCCATCGGCGCCATCTGCGGCAAGCTGCCGATGCCGCCCGGCTGCTCGCCGACCCTGTGGCAGGCCGAGGAGCGCTTCGAGGAGGCCTATCTCGCGCGCTATCCCGGCTACTACGCCACCGGCGACGCCGGCTACATCGACAAGGACGGCTACGTCTTCGTCATGGCGCGCACGGACGACATCATCAACGTCGCCGGCCACCGGCTCTCGACCGGTGCCATGGAAGAGGTGCTGGCCTCCCATCCCGACGTTGTCGAGTGCGCGGTGATCGGCGTCGCCGACAAGCTCAAGGGCCAGCTTCCGCTCGGCTTCCTGGTGCTCTCGGCAGGCGTCGAGCGCGGCGAGGCGGAGATCCTGCGCGAGGTGGTCGAGCTGGTGCGCGATAAGATCGGCCCGGTCGCCGCCTTCAAGACCGCGGCGGTGGTGAAGCGTCTCCCCAAGACCCGCTCTGGCAAGATCCTGCGCGGCACCATGAGCAAGATCGCCGACGGCGCCGACTACAAGGCGCCGGCCACCATCGACGACCCGGCGATCCTGACCGAGATCGCCGAGGCGCTGCGCGGCGTCGGCTATCCGCAGAAGAGCGAGGCATGAGACTGCAGGGCAAGGTCGCGATCGTCACCGGTGCGGCGCGCGGCATCGGGCTCGCGGTCGCCAAGCGCTTCGCCAGCGAGGGCGCGCGCGTGGTGCTCTCCGACATCGAGCGCACCAGCGGCGAGGAAGCCGCCGAGGCGATCCAGGGCGCGGGCGGCGATGCGCTGTTCCTCGCCTGCGACGTCGGCGCCAAGGCCGAGGTCGACGCGCTTATCGCCGGCGCGGTCGCCGCCTACGGGCGCCTCGACATTCTGGTCGCCAACGCCGGCATCGTGCACGCCGCCGACTTCCTCGAGCTCGCAGAGGAAGACTTCGACCGCGTGCTTCGGGTCAACCTCAAGGGCGTCTTCCTCTGCGGCCAGGCGGCGGCGCGCCAGATGGTGGAGCAGGACGGCGGCGGGGCGATCGTCAACATGTCGTCGGTCAACGCGGTGATGGCGATCCCCTCGATTGCGCCCTACGTGGTCTCCAAGGGCGGCATCAATCAGCTGACGCGGGTGATGGCCTTGGCTTTGGCGGAGAAGGGCATCCGGGTGAACGCGATCGGCCCCGGCTCGATTGCCACCGAAATGGCACAAGCGGTGCTGAGCGATCCCGAGAAGGCCAAGGGCGCGCTCTCGCGCACCCCGCTCGGCCGCTTCGGCGAGCCCGACGAGGTGGCGAAGGTGGCGCTGTTTCTCGCCAGCGACGATTCGAGCTACATCACCGGGCAGGTGATCTATCCCGACGGCGGGCGTCTCGCCTTGAACTACACCGTGTCCGTCAAGAGCTGAGCCCGGGAACGTTCAGCACCGGGAATTAGGCGGCGTCCAGGGCTGTTGATAGTCGCA
>JBOHKJ010000500.1:0-2991 GCA_050728975.1 Kiloniellales bacterium
GAGTTGCCCTTTTCGAGCGGGATCGCGGGCGCCTTAAGCCGACACCCGAGGCCATGCTGCTTCAGCAGGAAGCGGATCTCGCATTCTCCGGTCTCGAGCGCCTGTGGGAAGCGGCGAAGGCGGTACGGGGGCTGCGCCGGGGTCGACTGCGCGTGATCTCCGAGACGGTCTACGCGGAGGGCTTCCTGCCTCGTTTGGCCGCTGCTTATCATGCTGACCACCCGGATGTGGCGATCGAGCTCGATATTGGACCGTCGGCCCGGGTTGCCGACTGGGTTGCAATGACCTGGTACGATCTTGGTATTGTCGTGCTGCCGGTTTCTCAGCCGGATCTCAGCATTCGCCCTCTGCTGAAACAGAATGCCATCTGCGCCTTGCCATCCGACCATCGCCTTTCTGCAAAGCAGACGCTGGCCCCCTCCGATTTGCGAAACGAGCGGTTCGTATCGCTCGTGGCTGGCACGCCCTTTCGATTGGCGATCGATAGGGCCTTCGAAGCTGCCACGGTGCAGCGTGACATCCATCTCGAAGTCAGGACTCAGCATGCGCTTTGTGCATTCGTTGCCGCCGGGGCCGGCGTGACCATCGTGGATCCATGCTTGGCCGACGACATCGATTCGGCCGACATAGTGTTTCGGCCGGTTGAGCCGGAGATCGCCTGGGAAATCGTGATCGTTCTCCCTCGCGCCCGCCCCCCGTCGTTGATCTGTAGCGACTTCGTGTCGTTTCTTGAGCGTCAAGTGGCGTTGCCGTCTGCTCTCGCTTGTCGACCAACCCGCCGATCTTCACGTTCGGGCGAACGGTCCACGACCTGAAACCGGCTGTCCGCGCCAGCGGTGCTGGACGCCTGCGGCGGATCGCTAACCCGATTGGAGATTCGATCCGACCGAGGCCCCCGCCCCCCGCCGCGCTTGTCGCGAGGCGCCGCCTCGGGCATAAGATTCCCCTCATGGCCTATTCGCGCATCCGCCGTGCGGGGCGGGGCGAAGATCGAACGCGGACTCGGAGGGCGGCCGATACTGCGGCGCGGCTGGGGGCGGAGCCTGGGCGCGCGTTCCTACGGGCGATGCCGCTCGCGCTGGCGCTCGTGCTTCCGGCGCGCGGCGCGCTTGCCGCCGATCATCTGACGAGCGAGATCCTGGCCGGCGGCGCCGTCGCCGTGGTGATGCTGGGCCTCGGCGCCCTGCTGGTCTGGCAGCTGCGCGCCCGCTGGGCGCTGAACCTGACCGCCGACACCATGGCGGCGCTGCCGCGGCCCTGCCAGATCGTCGACGGTGAGGGCCGTGTCGTGCTCGCCAATCCGGCTTTCCACGAGGTTTTCGGCGGCGAGGCGCAGCCGATCCCCGCGCTGCTGGCTGAGCTGGTCTCGACCGACGAGGAGGCGCGCGACAAGGTGCGTCGCCTCGCAGCCAACGCGCGCGGCGGGGTCGGCGGCTATCTCGAGCTGGCGGTGCCGGCGCGCAAAAGCGCCGCCGCCAACCCTCCATCGAGGCGCGCCGGTCCCGAGCTGCAGTGGCTGCACGTCACCGCCAATCCGCTGCCGGTGCGCGCCGGCGCGGTCTATTGGGCAGTCGAGGACATCACCGACCGCCGCCAGATGGAGCAGGTGATCCAGGGCGAGCAGGAGCGCTTCTACGACCTCATCGACCACGCGCCGATCGGTTTCTACTCGGTCGACGGCCAGGGCCGCTTCCTGTTCGTCAACCAGACGCTGGCCGACTGGCTGGGCCTGCCGCAGGAGCAGCTGGTGAGCGACGCCACGCTCCACCAGATGCTGGCCGAGCCGCCGCCCGCCGGCACCCCGGCCCATCATCCCTTCGCCGAGCCCAAGGCCGCGCGCGGCACCGTCACGCTGCGCGGCGCCGACGGCCGAAAGTTCGACGCCGAGGTGCGCCAGGAGCTGGTGACGGGCGAGGAGGGGCGCGTCATGCGCACCCGCTCGGTGGTGCGCCATCTCACCCGCGAGCGCGAGATGCTGCAGGCGCTCGAGCGCTCGGAGGAGCGCTTCAAGCGCTTCTTCGCCGAGGCGCCGGTCGGCATCGCGCTGCTCGACGCCGAGGGCAAGGTCGCCGAGGGCAACCACGCCTTCTACGCGCTGACCGGCCGGCCCCAGCAGGGCGTGGTCGGGGTGTCGCTGCTCGAGCTGATCGAAGGCGAGGGACGCGCCACCGTCGAACAGCTGCTGAAGACCGCGCCCGGGAATGCCGAGACCGGCGCCAAGAACAGCGCGGTGGTCTTCAACCCGATCGAGGTCGGCCTCGCCGGCCCGCGCGAGACCGTCTGCACGCTCTACCTCTCGCGCATGGCCGAGGAGGGCGCCGGCTACATCGCCCACTTCATCGACACCACCGAGCGCAAGACGCTGGAGGTGCAATTCGCCCAGTCGCAGAAGATGCAGGCGGTGGGCCAGCTCGCCGGCGGCATCGCCCACGACTTCAACAATCTGCTGACCGCGATGATCGGCTTCTCCGACCTGCTGCTGCTGCGCCACAAGCCCGGCGACCAGTCCTTCGCCGACATCATGCAGATCAAGCAGAACGCCAACCGCGCCGCCAACCTGGTGCGCCAGCTCCTCGCCTTCTCGCGCCAGCAGACCCTGCAGCCGCGTCTCCTCAACATCACCGACATCCTGGCCGAGCTCTCGCACCTGCTGCGCCGTCTGATCGGCGAGAACATCGAGCTGCGCATGGTTCACGGCCGCGACATCGGCCTCGTCAAGGCCGACCAGGGCCTGCTCGAGCTGGCCGTGATCGACCTTCACTGCGTGCAGGTCGCGACCGTGGATCATCTCGAGCTCGATGTTCTCGCCGATGAGGCGTCTGAGCAGGTGCGACAGCTCGGCCAGCACGTCGGTGACGTTGAGCACCCGCGGCTGCAGCGTCTGCTGGCGCGAGAAAGCCAGGAGCTGGCGCACCAGGTTGGCGGCGCGGTTGGCGTTCTGCTTGATCTGCATGATGTCGGCGAAGGACTGGTCGCCGGCGCGATGGCGCA
>JBOHKJ010000501.1:0-7968 GCA_050728975.1 Kiloniellales bacterium
ATCCCGAACTGGGGAGCGGCTTCCTTGAAGCCGGCGCCGAGCGCTTGCCCGAAGTCGTTGTTGATGCTGATCATGACAACGCGCTTCTTGCCAAGCAGGTCGCCGACCAGCTTGGCACCGGCGCGCCCCTGCACCTCGCCCATGAACGACGTGCGGAAGACGTAGTCGCCGGCGCGGGTGATGTCAGGATGGATGGCGTAGGCTGAGATATAGGGGACGCCCGCCGCCTGGAAGATATCCGCAGCCGCCCGGGTCGAGCCCGAATAGCTGCCGGAAACCGCGATCGATACTTGATCCTGCTGGATCAGCTTGTTGGCCACCGGTACCGCCTCCTTGCCAGCGGCCTGATCGTCGTAAACCACCAGCTCGAGCGGCTGGCCGTCAACGCCGCCTTCGGCATTGGCCTGATCGATCGCCAATTCGGCCCCGAGCAGCGCCGACTGGCCGTCGGCGGCGGCGAAACCGGTGAGCGGCGCATTGAAGCCGATCTTGATCGGATCGGCAGCCCTAGCGGGCCCGCCGAGACCCATAGCGAACGCGACCGCAAGAGCGGCCGGGACTGTCCAGCGCATGATTGCCTCCCTCTCCCCGCTCGCCATCCTGCGTCGCGTCGGACTCAGATTCGGCGAGTTGTCTATACAAGGTCGAGGCTATTCAACGGCAGAGAGCCGGGGGCAGTCAACCGAAGCGAGGGTCGGAGCCCGACAGGCCTACGCGCCGAGGATCGCGTCGATCCCGGCCTGGTCCATGGCCTTGTGGTCACCGTGGATGATGGCTCCCGCCACGTCGACCAGCTGACACCGGCGCTGGGAGTCTTCGGCAATCGTCGCCGCGATCCGGTCCAGGTCGCCCTTCTCGAGAGCAGACTCGATCCGCGCGAGCGCCAAGCTCGCTAACTCGTGGATCGCCGCAACAGCGGCATCGAACGGCTTGCGAAACTGGGCCGGCGCGTTCTCGTAGGCGAAGATCGCCAGCTCCTTGTCGGCAAGGCCGCTGCCGCGGAAGTGCTTGACGTAGGTCCTGGGCCGCCAGGATCTCGCTTCCTCGATCATCTCCGGCATGTCCGGAATGAGTTCGAGCAGCAAGATGATCTCGTTGAAGTGGTTGAGATAATCGGTCGCGAGCAACGTGGTCCCGTGAATGTTCTTGCCGCGCACCAATCGAGCCAGCGTGCGGGCGTGAGTCGAGGCCGGAGCGGGGAAGTCCACGGCGCGGGCCGCAATCGATGATACCGACGCCTTGACCAAGTCCTTGAACTCCCCAAAAGATTCTTCGAGCTTTCCGGCGGAGCGGGCGGCGGAGCGCCAGCGGCCCAAGCCCATATGATCCGGGAACCACTGAACAATTGGTAAGGATCGCGGCTTAACCGTCCGAGGGCGCGCTCCCGCGCGACCCGCAATCCCGATCCGGTCCCACGCTCTAGCGGCAGTCGATCACCCAGACGTCGTAGACCGGGTGCTCCAGCGCGGATAGGGCCGGCGAGGAAGCAAACATCCAGCCGGTGAACAGCGCGACCTTAGGCTCATCGGGGCGAACATCGGAGATCTCCAGGAACGCCGCGGTTTCCGGAGGCTCCTCCGGAGGCCGTTTGCGGCAAGCCCGGGCCACGATCTCCAGGGTGCCAAACATGACCGCCTGATCGAGCGGCGCCTCGAAGGTGGAAATCCGGGCGGTGATTTTGTCGAGCCCCTGCATCACCACAACACCGGGACCCGCCGCTTCGGCCGGTACGGCCCCCTGGGTCGCGCTCTCGCCCTGCTGAGCCACCGCGGGTATCACGAAGACTGACCAGCCGGACAATACCGCAGCCAGCGCCACGGCAGCGCCACGATTCCGGGCCATCGCGGTTCAATCCTCCTCGGCGTCAGCCGGCGAGCGGCCCTTGCTGTAGGGGTTGGCCAGCGATGCCATCAGCCGGTCCAGCACCTGGCGGAGCTGGGATTCATCGCAGCCCATCAAAAGTCCGTCCTCGAAGGCGTCCTGCGCCAACTCGCGGATTTCCTCCAGGTTCTCGTTGAGCACCTTGATCTTGTCGCGACACGACAGCGGCTGGCCGTCGCTTTGGCGCCAGACCGGAGGCCGGAACTTGCCGTCGGACGCAGTCATCGTAGTGCTTAGCCTTTCTGTTCCGCTTCGGATCAAGACTTAAGACATGGGAGCGGAGCCTGACAAGGACGCGGACCCGAGGCGATTCTGGCCCGCAAATGAGGTTCAAGCCGGCTTTTCTGCGGCAAAACGCAGGCGGACGTAGTCGACCGTCCAACTGCCGTCCTGATCCTTCAACTTCGGGGCCAGCGCCGCCGAGACCTCGTCCTTGATGGCAGGCCGCGCGCCGACCGGCACCAGCGCCAAGTAGCTCTGGGCGAAGATGTCGAGCCAGGCGGGGAGCGCCCCCGGCAGCGCAGTCGGACGCGCAAAGTGGCTGATGTCGCGGACCCGGAAGCCCTGCGTTTCGAGCAGTGCCCGATAGCCCTCCGGGCCCGGAAAGAACCAGGGATTGGCTTCGTCGAAGTCGATCGCACGGCGCGTCAAGGCGGCCTCCAGGGCCGCAACCACCAAGGCAATGTTACCGGCGCCGCCCATCTCGCCGACGAAGCGGCCGCCCGGCTTTAGCGCCCGCCACACGCCGTCAACAACCTTGTCCGGCGGCCGCATCCAGTGGAGCGCGGCATTGGAGAAGACGGCATCGAACTCGTGGTCGAAGGTCAGCGCCGTGCCGTCGACGACCAGGGCATCCAGGCCGCGCGCCCGGGCGGCGGCGATCTGTTCGGCGCTGGCGTCAACCGCAAGTACGCTTGCCCCCGCCTCCACGAGGCGCAGGGTGAGCGTCCCGTCGCCGCAACCGAGATCGAGGATCCTTTCGCTGGGCCGCGGGCGCAGCAGATCGAGCAGCGGCAGGCCGAGTTCCGGAACGAAGCCGGCGTCGCGAACGTAGTCGTCGGGATTCCAGTCGATCGCCGCGCTCTTCGGCCCCGCGCTCTCTCCGGTCACTTCGGCGGTGCCGCGGTTTCGGCGGCACTGTTGGCGCTGCTGAAGATGAAGCGGCCGAGTAGATCGACCACGTTGATCGCCCCTTGCGTGTATGAGATCGAGCCGCCGGCCGCGATCGTCTCCTCGGCGCCACCCGGTTCCAGGGCGACGAAGTTGCTGCCGAGCAGCCCTTCGGGGACGATGCGCGCCGCGGTGTCTTGCGGAAGCCGAACCGTCTCCTCGATCGACAACGTCACCAGCGCTTCGAAGGTCTGCGGATCGAGCTGCTGTGCCACCACGGTGCCGACTTTGACCCCGGCGAGGCGGACGTCGGTGCCGGTGGTGAGGCCCGTCGCGTCGCTGAAGCGCGCCGTCACCTCGTAGCCGCTTCTCGACTGCAGGCCGCTCGACTGGAAAGCAATGGTCACGAAGATCGCCGCCACCGCAACCACGACCGCGCCCATAACTGTTTCGATGATGTTCCTGCGCATCGTTCCTCTCGATCGCGTTTGCGCTTGCCGCCGGCCAAGGCCGCGGCGTTGCCGCTCAGCGTGGCGTCCAGGCTTCGTAGTCGCCGGTGCCCCGCGCCCGTTCGCCCCCCTTTAAGGGGTGGCCGGGCGGGCGATAGGCATGGGCAGTACCGGTCATATTCGGCAGATGGTCTTTTTGCCAGGGGTAGCGCTTGACCGCGTCTGCACTGGGCGGCTCGGCGACCAGGTGATGGAGCCAGGCATGCCATTCGGGCGGCACGCGGCTCGCCTCGACTTCGCCGTCATAGAGCACCCAGCGCCGTTCGCGGCGCAGAGAATCCGGATGGACACGGCCTCCGCGCAGGCGGAAATAGCGATTACCGGCGGCGTCGCGTCCGACCTCCTGGCCGAACAGCCAAGCATGGAGGCGTGTGCTCAGTGACATAGGGAATCCTCGTTCCGCTCGGCCGACCCGCTTCGGAATGGAGCGGGACTATTGCACCTCGCCCACCGGCCGTCCAGCGCGAGGGGACGGTTCCGCACCCTCGCCGGCCAGGCCTCGACGGCCGCTCGGGGGGCCTTTATAGAGGCCGGACATGAAGGATTTCTGGCGCGACTCAGGCTACCCGCTGCTGACCCGGCGCCCCGACGGGCGCCTGCTCGTTGGGTCCGACTTTCTGCGCGCCTACTTCAGCCGACCGGAGCTGGCACCGATCGCCGAATCCTGTGAGGCCGAGCGGGCGCTTCATGGGGCACTGCTGGATGATCCACTGCTGGCGGTGACGCCCGAGCAGCTGGCCCGCCTCGCCGACCCCGACGCCCGCGCAAATTATCAGGTCGTGTTCGACTTCCGCGCCCGACTGCTGGCGGCGGGGACGCTCGAGGACTGCTATCTCGGCGCCTTCCTCGGCGATGGCGGGGTCACCGTCCCGCCACTATTTCTGGACCAGCTGGCGCACACGATCCTGCGCGGACTGCTCGATGGCACCGAGGAGCCCTTGAAGGCGCGCGCTGCAGAGCTGCTGTTTCGCGAACAGATGATCACCCTCCACGAAGGCCGCATCCTGGCGGGCGATGCCGAGACGGTTTCGCTCTATGCCACCACCGGCGGGTTCGGTTCGCTCGGCCGCCTGGTAGCCGAGGCGCAGACGCCGTTGCGCAGTGTCGAGCTCGACGTGCTGACGCGCGATAACCAGGAAGCCTACTGGGACCGCGACCAAGCCTATGACACTGTGCTCGACATCAGCTTCGCCAGCTCCGGCCTCGATGCCTTCGCGCGGGTGCTGGAGGGCTGGGTGCGCCACTTCCTGGCGATCGAAGTCTCGATCCAGCCGGTCCAGCAAATCGCCGACGAGCGCTGGGTCTGGCATATCGGACTCGACAGCGAAGCCACCGGGATTTTGAACGATCTGTACAACGGCCAGGAGGTCGACGAGGACCGCCTCAAACGCCTGCTTGCGCTGTTCCGCCTCGAGTTCGCGGAGCCGAGCGTAATGCTGGCTGCGATCGCCGGGCGACCTGTCTATCTC
Organism: Kiloniellales bacterium; assembly: GCA_050728975.1. GTDB lineage: Bacteria > Pseudomonadota > Alphaproteobacteria > Kiloniellales > JBOHKJ01 > JBOHKJ01. The sequence goes on from JBOHKJ010000501.1 coordinate 4,970, forward strand.
GGCCTCGCCATGGGCGACACCAACCGCCTCAAGGTCAAGCCGCAGAACCTGCTGGTAAACCTGCCGCTCGCCGAGCGCGGCTGAGCGATGGATCAGGTCTCACACAGCCGGCCGCAGGCGCGGCCCGGCGCCGAAGCCGGTGAGCCGCAGCTCGATGCCGGCGGGCTTGCCTTCTGTGTGATCGCGGCGGCCTGTTTCGGCGGCATCACGACTTTCGCCCGGCTAGCCTACGACGGCGGTGCTGCGCCCTTGACCCTGATCGTCGGCCGCACGGCAGTGGCCCTCCTTCTCATCAGTCTGCTGATGCTGGCGCTGAAACGCCGCGTCCGCGTAGCGCCCAGGAATCGCAAAGCAACCTTCTTCATTTCGCTCGGCTTCGGATTGGTATCCTTTTGCTATCTGAGCGCGGTCTTCTTCATTCCGGTCTCGCTGGCGGCGCTGATCTTCTATCTCTATCCGCTGATCGTCGCGATCACGATTCCCGCGCTCGACGGCCGCCGTCTGGGGGGCGCCGCAGTGCTGGCCTTCGGCACCGCCTTCGTCGGTCTCGCATTGGCTCTGGGGCCGGCCTTCCAGAGCCTCGACTGGCGCGGACTGCTGCTTGCCTTCGGCGCGGCCCTCTCGCTCGCCTTCTGCTACGTGCTGCGCAGCCGTGCGCTTGCCGACCTGGACAGCCTGACGCTCTCCTTCTGGCTCAACCTGATTGGCACCGTGGTTTTTCTGCCCACGCTGCTGCTGCCCGGTACTTTCGCATTACCCGAGACGAGCGTCAGCTGGGCCGGCCTGACCGGCGCCTGCCTCGCCTATTCGGTTGCAGTGGTTACCCAGTTTGTCGCCATCGGGCGTGCCGGCGCCACGCGCACCGCGCTGATCTTGAACCTGGAACCGGTGATCTCGATCCTTGCCGCAGCGGCACTCCTGGGTGAGCGACTGAGCCCACTGCAGATCGCCGGCGTCGCACTAGTGCTGCTCGCCGTCATGACAAGCGCGCGGGCACGGCTAACGCGCTGACGGGCTCCCGGCCCGCGGACCGATCGGATCGCCACCCATGCCCTCCTCGAGGTCGAGCTTGAGCGAGAGGAAGCCGAGGAGATCGCGCAACGTGACGATACCGATCAACCGGCTGCCGTCGACCACCATCAGCTTGCTGAGGCTCTTCTCGCGCATTCGGTTGAGCGCCTCCAAGGCCGGCGCGTCGGCCCGGATGCAGTTGTCGGGCGATGCGCCCTCCATGATGTCGGCAACGCGCGTCTCGGTCCAGCGATCACGGCCAACTTTCTTGACATCGTCGAGCGTGACCAATCCGATCAATCGCTCGCTGGTCACCACCGGAAAGACGCGGAAATAGTGACGATAAACGTAGTCGTCGATCAGGCGATCGACCGACAGATCGGGATCGACCGCTATCGGCTGACGGTGCATGAAGCGGGCCACGGTGTCGTCGCCGAGCGTGCGCTTGGTGACCGTCTGGACGTAGCCCATGTTGGCAGCACCACGCACGAAGAGGCCGATCAGGAAATACCAAAGCGCACCGATCACATTGCCGTAGATCAGGTTCACGGCGGCGAGCACCATCAGCAGGATGCCGAATGCACTGCCGGCTCGGGCCGCGATTCGGGTCGCCCACTCTAGGTCGCCCTTCCAGCCCCACAGCGTGGCCCGCAGCATCCGCCCGCCGTCGAGCGGAAAGGCCGGAACCAGATTGAAGATGGCGAGGACCAGGTTCACGAAGGCAAGCCAGTCGAGCAGCGCGGTCACTGGAGTCGCCGCCTCCGCCGAGCCACCGAGCGCGGAGAATCCATAGAATAGCGCCGCGAGCAGGAGCGACGCCAGCGGGCCGGCAACCGCCATCAGGAACTCGCCCTTGGCGCTGCTTGGCTCTTCGTGCATCTCGGCAACGCCGCCAAATAGGAACAGTGTGATGCCCTCGATCGGCATGCCGAATCGCCGCGCGATCAGCGAATGGGAGAGCTCATGGAAGACGATCGAGAACAACAGGCCGATCGCGCCCGCCACGCCCATCCAGATGTAGGTCCCCGTGTCATATCCGGCGAGCAGCTGCGGAAAATAGCCCCCGGCCAGCGACCAGACGATCAGGATCGCCAGCAGCAGCCAAGAGGCGTCGACCCGAACCGTGAAGCCAAGCAGACGGAACAGCGTGACCCGATGGAAGAACATTTCGAGACCTCCTATGCCCTCCCCACCAACTTGTAGCGCCACCGCTTCCTATCAAGCCGCCGCAAGACGGCGAGACTGCCTGGCATAGGACCCCCGTCTTGTCCTGAAGGGCCGCGAAGCGCGTGTTTGTAAACGAGTCACAAATTCACCACAAAAGGTGGTGACGGCCCCTAGGTTTTGTGTTTTCATACTCGGCCCTGCACAACATATGGCCGCTCTCCGCGCAGGAACATCGGCCAAGGGGGCTCGCGGAATCGAACCTTGGAGCTTGGGGCACCCCATTCCGAGGTTCGGAACAACGCTAGCGCAGAGCCAGAACGACCGCGACTTTGAGGGGGAGAGACCATGCGGATTGCGCGCCGTTTCACGGAACAAGGCAAGGACGTTTACCAGGGAATCGAGTTCAGGATCACCTCGAGCGAGATCCGCAATCCCGACGGATCGGTGGTCTTTCAGGCGCGCAACATCGAGGTGCCGGCGAGTTGGTCCCAAGTCGCTTGCGACATCCTGGCGCAGAAGTACTTCCGCAAGCGTGGCCTGCCCCGCAAATTGAAAGCGGTGCAGGAGGTCGGCGTGCCGGAGTGGCTGTGGCGCCGAGCCGCGGACGACGCCGCGCTCGCCAAGCTCGACGAGGACGACCGCAGCGTCGGCGAAACCAGCGCCAAGCAAGTCTTCGACCGTCTGGCTGGCACCTGGACCTATTGGGGCTGGAAGGGCGGCTATTTCGACAGCGAGCAGGACGCGAGCGCCTATTTCGACGAAATCCGCGCGATGCTCGCGAACCAGATGTGCGCCCCGAATTCGCCGCAATGGTTCAACAC